>NZ_JBSHNE010000032.1:68117-71723 GCF_053646035.1 Streptomyces sp. NPDC055287
CCGGCGGGCGCACGCCGCGCTCCGCACCCCCCCCCCAACCACGTGGGGCCCCGCGCGATCGCGCGGGGCCCCTCGTGCTTGCGGTCAGTGCCTGCGTCAGGCGGTCAGGCGGGCGATCGCCTCGTCGACCGTCAGCTCCTCGCGCTCGCCCGTGCGGCGGTCCTTCAGCTCCACGACGCCCTCGGCGCTGCGGCGGCCCGCCACCAGGATCTTCGGTACGCCGATGAGCTCCGCGTCGGTGAACTTCACACCCGGCGAGACACCCGGGCGCTCGTCGACCAGCACCCGCAGACCCGCCGCGCCCAGCTTGTCCGCCACCTCGACGGCCAGCTCGGTCTGGAGCGCCTTGCCCGCGGCGACGACGTGCACGTCGGCCGGGGCGATCTCGGCGGGCCAGCACAGGCCCTTCTCGTCGGCGGACTGCTCGGCGAGCGCGGCGACGGCGCGCGAGACGCCGATGCCGTACGAGCCCATGGTCACGCGGACCGGCTTGCCCTGCTGGCCGAGCACGTCGAGCTGGAAGGTGTCGGCGTACTTGCGGCCGAGCTGGAAGATGTGGCCGATCTCGATCGCGCGGTCCAGCTTGAGGCCGGTGCCGCACTTCGGGCAGGGGTCGCCCTCCTGGACGACCACGACGTCCAGGTAGTCGTCGACCTCGAAGTCACGGCCGGCGACGACGTTCTTCGCGTGCTTGTCCTGCTTGTTCGCGCCGGTGATCCAGGCGGTGCCGGCGGCGACGCGCGGGTCGGCGATGTAGCGGACCTTCTCCAGGCCCTGCGGGCCGACGTAGCCGCGTACGAGATCGGGGCGGCCCACGAAGTCCTCGGCCGTGACCAGCTCGACCACGGCGGGCGCCAGGTGCTCGCCGAGCTTGCCCAGGTCGACCTCACGGTCGCCGGGGATGCCGACGGCGACGATCTCGCCGTCGACCTTCACCAGCAGGTTCTTGAGGGTCGCCGACGCCGGTACGCCCAGGTGGTCGGCGAGGGTCTCGATCGTCGGGGTGTCGGGGGTGTCCAGCTCCACGACCGGGCCGTGCTCCGAGCCGTCGTACGCGGCGGCGACGGCCTCGGCGCTGAACGTGACGGCCTCCGTGTTGGCGGCGTAGTCGCACGCGGGGCAGTCCACGAAAGTGTCCTCGCCGGCCGCGGCCGGGGCCAGGAACTCCTCGGACGCCGAGCCGCCCATCGCGCCGGACACGGCGGAGACGATGCGGAAGTCGAGGCCGAGGCGCGCGAAGATCTTCTGGTACGCGGCGCGGTGCAGCGCGTACGACTCGGCGAGGCCCTCGTCCGTCGTGTCGAAGGAGTACGAGTCCTTCATCTGGAACTCGCGGCCGCGCAGCACGCCGGAGCGCGGACGCGCCTCGTCGCGGTACTTCGTCTGGATCTGGTAGAGCATCACCGGCAGGTCCTTGTAGGACGTGCACTGGTCCTTGACCGTCTGCGTGAAGATCTCTTCGTGCGTCGGGCCCAGGAGGTAGTCGGCGCCCTTGCGGTCCTTGAGGCGGAACAGCAGGTCGCCGTACTCCTCCCACCGGCCGCTCGCCTCGTACGCCTCCTTGGGCAGGAGCGCGGGCAGCAGCACCTCCTGGGCGCCGATCTCGTCCATCTCCTCGCGGACGACGCGCGAGATGTTGTCGAGGACCTTCTTGCCCAGCGGGAGCCAGGTCCAGATCCCCGCCGCGTTCCGGCGGACGTAGCCTGCGCGCACCAGCAGCTTGTGGCTGAGCGTCTCGGCGTCCGCCGGGTCGTCACGCAGTGTCTTGACCATCAGACGGGACATGCGCTGGACCTGGGCCATGGTGAACTCCTGCGAAGAAAAGTGTGATGGCTAGGAGGTTAGCCGGGGCGGCACAGACACGGGAAATCCGTTACTGGCCGTTACGTCGCAGCGGGAGCGGCGCGCCCATCACGGCGTAGGGCCTCGGGGCGCTCGGGAAGTGGACCTGGCGCGCCAGGTCGACGTAGCCCAACGCCCGGTAGAGGCCGCGGGCCGGGCTCTCGATGTCGATCGCGGAGAGGATGGACCGGGGCTGCTCCGCGGCGTCCGTGATGGTGGTGATCAGCTCGCGGCCGATGCCGCGTGCCTGGTGGGCGGGGTCGACGTGGAGTTCGGTGATGACGAACGAGTCGTCGAGCCAGGCGTCGTTGTCGGCGCGGCGCAGATACGGCTCAACGACCGTGGACCACCAGTGCGTACGGTCGTTGGGCATCCCGTAGACGAAGCCGACGAGCCGTCCGTCGGGCGTCATGGCGCCGAGCGCCCGCGCGCCGGGGTTCAGCAGATGCCGCAGCACGATGTGACGGCGTACACCGATCTCGTCGGCGGTGAGCCCGAAGGCGAGGGCCTGCACGGCGAGCGCCTCGTCCACGCGCGCGGCGAGATCGACCGGCGCGACCACTACGGCGGGGGTCTGGGGTTCGCCCCCGGAAAGAGGTGCCATGCAGCGCACCCTACTTCGAGGCAACGTCAGAACAACACGCTCATAAACGCGCCAACCTCGCGGAAGCCGACCCGTCGGTAGGCGGCGCGGGCCGCCGTGTTGAAGTCGTTCACGTACAGGCTGACGACGGGCGCGACATCGGCCAGCGCGTAGCGCAGCACGGCCGCCATGCCCGTCTCGGACAGTCCCTGGCCACGGAACTCGGGCGCCACCCAGACGCCCTGGATCTGGCAGGCCTGAGAGGTCGCGGCGCCGATCTCCGCCTTGAAGACGACCTTGCCGTCCTCGATACGGGCGAACGACCGTCCCGCGGCGATGAGTTCGGCGACGCGCGCCTGGTAGAGCAGCCCGCCGTCGCCGGCGAGCGGCGAGACGCCGACCTCCTCGGTGAACATGGCCACGCACGCGGGCATGATCATGTCCATCTCGGCCTTGCGGATGCGCCGGACGCGGAGGTCGGGGCGGACGTCGGGCGAGGGCTGCTCGGTGACCATGAGCGGCTGGCGCGGGCGTACGTCGCGGGCCGGGCCCCAGCTGGGTTCGAGGAGGCGCCAGAGCTGCTGGGTGGCCTCGGCGGGGCCGACGATCGAGGAGCAGCGGCGGCCGGCCCTGCGGGCGCGGTCGGCGAAGGCCCGTACCGCTTCGGGGGTCGCGCAGATCGGGACGAGATTGGCGCCGGAGTAGCACAGCGAGCGGAGCCGGCCGTCGGCGTACCAGCCCCACATCTCGCCGCCGAGGCGCCACGGGTCGAGACCCGCGGCCTGGACGCGCGAGGTCACGAAGGCGTTGGCGACGGGTTCGCTTTCGAGGATCGCGAGCGCGGCGCCGAGTTCGCCGGGGTCGAGGACCCGGGTAGTGGTCTGAGTCAACACGTGAGGGGCCTCACCGTACGGTCTTCTGATCTCCGCACTCTACCGGTCGCTCCTGCGGGCCGCCGCAATACGGAACGGAGCCCTGCCGGGGGGCGGGGCTCCGTTTTGTAGCGTTGCGGAGAGATCAGCTGACGGAGACCTCGGGCTCGCCGACCGCGTCGACGACCGGCACGCCGGAGGCGACGCCGTCCTTCTCCATCTGCTCGGCGATCTTCATCGCCTCTTCGATGAGGGTCTCGACGATCTTCGACTCGGGGACGGTCTTGATGACCTCGCCCTTGACGAAGA
>NZ_JBSHNE010000033.1:0-70769 GCF_053646035.1 Streptomyces sp. NPDC055287
CTCATGGCGATGCGGGTGGTGCGCGGCAGTTGAATGGGGGGACTCGTGCCGGTGTGGCGTCCGCCCCCGCCGGTGGCCGGTCGGGCCACAAGCACGTGGCCGGGCTTGGTGGGTGGAAGGGTGCCCGGGGGCTTTGTGGTCCTGCCGGCGGCTCGGACCGGTGTGATCCGACCGAGCGGTTCCTCGACCGGTTGGTTTTCAGCGGTCTAGGTGTGGCCAGTGGGGCCAGTGGGGCCGGTGGGGTGGTTGGAGGTGCCCGGCCCCGGCGGATGCGACGAACCCGGCAGAAGACGAACAAGCGCGCCCACTTTGCCCCTCTTTCGGCGCATCGGAAGGCTGCGAGCCGCATCACGTGCTGGGTTAGTCGCATAGCAACCACTCAGCTGGGCTTGGCGTGAACCGGACCCGACATGTGATGCCTGCCGACACCACACCGGCCCCACTGGTCCCTTCGTGCTCGACAAGCTGGCGGGGGAGGCGCGTTGGTGCGGTTCGGTGGCTTCCGCGCTCGGGTCCGGGAGGCCGGAAGGCGATTAACCCGGCACTTGGCGATCCTCAGTGGCTCTCCAGTCCCACCGGCCACAGCCGTATCGTTTCCTGCCATCAAGGGAGCCTTTCCACCCACGGTGCCAGCATGGGCCCTGCGCGGACAGCCGGGTGGCGTGACTGGTGTGAGCCGTGTGCGACGAGTGGGCCCCTGCGGCGGCCGGACACGCGACATCCATTACGGCGCCGTGCGGCATCGGTGTCTCACCACCCACCCACACCAGCAACCAGCTTGTGGTTCGGCCGGCCACCGGTGGGGGTGGACGCCACACTCGCCCGAGTCGCCCCATTCAACTCTCGCGCCCCACCCGCACACCCACTGGCCCGCAGGTCGTCCATCGCGATCGTCGGTCCACCGGCCCGGGTGCGCGAGTGCGGAGGAATGGGGGTGTCGCACCAACGACCGTTCCCGCACCCGCTGAGCCAGGGGCCCGAGCGGCCCCCGAAGCGGAGCGCGCCCCACTCACACACCCGCCGTCCGGCAACGCACCACCAGCCACTTGCCGAGCTTGACCCGTGGGCTTCCCCCGGGGCCGCCCCCCTTAAGCATTGCGGCGGAGGTTCGGCGGTCAAGGGTGGAGCGAAGCGCAATCGCCGCAGGCGACGCGACAAAGGAGCGCCCTTGAGGGCCGGGCCTCCGACGCCACCCTTAGCCAAGGCGGCCCCCACCCCAGAAGCAACCGCAGCCCCAGGACCGCCGAAGCACCCGCTCCCGCCCCCCGCCCCCCGCTCCCGCCGATTCGCTGGACGTCCCATTCCGGCAGCTGGGCTTCCCCAGTGCCTGCGGGGTGCCGTGCGCCGGCCCGTCACCCACATGGGTTGTTCTTCTGGCATATGCGAATGGTGGGGCGTTCGGTGGACACGAACCTCTCCGGTACTTCCGTCCCGGTAGGAGACTCCCCATGCTCGTACGCCGCCGTGTCGCCCTCGCTTCCGCCTCCGCCGCCGCACTCTGCGCGCTCGCCATGTCCGTACTGCCCGCCGCCGCCGCGCCCGCCGCTCCGGCCGCCGCCCCCGTGCCCGTCTCCCAGCTCGCCGCGCCCGCCCACTGCGGTTACTACGGCGGCAGCGTCACCACCAGGCGTGGCCACTCCGGCGCCGCCGTGAGGGAGGTGCAGTGCCTCATCAACTACTGGGCCGGCGCGCAGTCGCTCACCGTTGACGGCATCTTCGGCGCCCGTACGGAGAGCTGGGTCGTCCACTTCCAGGATGTGAACGGCCTTCGCGTCGACGGGATCGTCGGGCCGCAGACCTGGGCCGCCCTGCGCGCCCTGTGATTCGACGCGCCCCTTCAGTACGGCCGCCGTGTGATGCGACGCGCTCCGGCGCATCGAGCGGCCCCGTGATCAAGTGCGCCCGTGATCGGGCGCTCCCCGTGCCCCCGTGCCCCCCTGGCGGCACGGTGTTTCGGACGTGTTCGACGTCGCATCGGACGCGCGCGCGAAAACTGCTGTGAACCTGTCCCGGATGGGGGAGGGTTGAGGGGTGCGCAAAGTCTGGGTGGCCAGTGGGATCGGGATCGGGCTCTGCCTGAGCTTCGTCGCGCTGCTCGTCGTCGGTACCTTCTCCGCAGCCGCTGGGCTGGCCGGTGGTGCGGGCGGCGTGCGGGCGGTCGGGCTGGCCAAGGGGGCTGTGCCCGCGCTCTACCAGCCGCTCGTGCAGAAGTGGGGCAACCTCTGCCCGGCCATCAACCCCGCTCTGCTCGCCGCCCAGTTGTACCAGGAGAGCGGCTGGAATCCGCAGGCGCAGAGCCCGGCCAACGCGCGCGGAATCGCGCAGTTCATCCCCGGCACCTGGGCGTCCCACGGGATCGACGGGGACAACGACGGCGACCGGGACATCTGGGACCCCGCCGACGCGATTCCGTCAGCCGCGACGTACGACTGTGAATTGGCCGGATACGTCAAGAAGGTGCCGGGGGATCAGACCAGGAACATGCTCGCCGCGTACAACGCGGGCGCGTACGCCGTCATCAAGTACGGCGGTGTCCCGCCGTATCGCGAGACGCAGAACTACGTGAAGATCATCACCAGCCTGGAGCAGAGTTTCGCGCGCCCCGTAGGCCGGGTCGAGCCCTCGCGGCAGGCCGCCGGGGCCATCTACTTCGCGCAGAAGAAGCTCGGGACCAAGTACCTGTGGGGCGGCAACGGTACGCCGGAGCAGGGCGGGCGTTTCGACTGCTCGGGGCTGACGCAGGCCGCGTACCGGACCGTCGGGATCGAGCTGCCGCGCGTGGCCAATGACCAGTACAACGCGGGGCCGCACCCTTCGAGGGACGAGCTGCTGCCCGGGGACCTGGTGTTCTTCTCGGACGACCTCACCAATTCCCGCGCGATCCGGCACGTCGGGTTGTACGTCGGCGGCGGGTACATGATCAACGCTCCGTACACCGGGGCCGTGATTCGCTTCGACAAGATCGATACGCCGGATTACTTTGGTGCGACCCGGGTGACCGAGGATGGCGCGAAAGCGCTTCCCACGGACCTGCCGGAGGGTCGCGGCGGCGTGTGACGTGGCTTGAACTCTCTGTTATCGCCACTCTCTGAGCTGCGACGACGCATCTCTCTTCGATAACGTGATCGTGATCATTCGGTGGAGAGTGGAACGGTGGGGGCCGCACAGGCGTTCCCTGGACTGGGGAAGTGGGACAGTCGCGCTGACCACGCGGCGCTGCCCCCGCAGCACTGTCCCCGCGCACTGTCCGCGCAGTACCGGCCGGAGCACGGCAGGGCACGGCACGGCAGGGCACGGCATCGCTTGGCATCGCACGAACCACGGGGGTTCGCAGGAGCGGCACGCAGACACGCGTACCGCGCAGCAGGCAACAAGGCAAGGGGCCGCGGCAGATGGCTGGACTCGCACTGGATGGGGCGAACCCCGACGTCAGTCTGCTCTACGACATCAACGGACTGGCGGCGGATGCGCCCGGCTGGTTCGACCGGGTCATGGAGTTCGTCGGTGAGTACGGGATCATGCTCGGCATGGTTTTGGTGGCGCTCTGGTGCTGGTGGAGTGTGCGCCGGCGCGAGGACGCGGTCACCTCGGTGGCCGGGCTCGTCTGGGCGCCGCTGGCGGCCGGGATCGCACTGCTGATCAATATTCCGATCCGCGGGTTCGTGGAGCGGCCGAGACCCTTCAAGGACCACAAGGGGCTCGAAGTCCTGATCGCAGGCAAGACGGACTACTCGTTCGTCAGCGACCACGCGACGCTCGCGATGGCCATCGGCGTGGGAGTCTTCGTCGCCAACCGGAAGTTCGGGCTCGCCGCGATCGGTCTCGCTGTCCTGGAGGGCTTCTGCCGCGTCTACATGGGCGTGCACTACCCGACCGACGTCATCGGCGGATTCGCCCTCGGCACGGCCGTGGCGCTGCTGCTCGCGCCGGTCGCGATGGCGCTGCTGACGCCGCTCACTGCGGCGATCTCGCGCTCGCCGAAGGTCGGCTGGCTCGTACGGGCCAAGGGCTCCGCGGAGTTCGGAGGCGCGGGTGCCGGGGCCGGACCGGGCTTCGGCCCCGGCGACGGTGGGCCGGCGGTGGTCCCGGCGCAGCGGACCGGAGACAGCGAGCGCAACGACCTCGCCGCCTGACGGGTCATCGCGCTCGCTGGTTCAGAGAGCCTGCGGGAAGTCGAAGAGCCTGTCGGGGTCGTAACGCTTCTTCAGCTTCGTCAGCCGGTCGGCTGCCGGGCCGTAGTACGCCTTCCGCCAGTCCGTCAGGGTCGAGTCCGTGTAGTTCTGGTACGCCGCCCCGGAGGCGTACCGGCGCATCGCCCCGTGGGCGTTTTTCAGCCACGCCTGCTGGGCGGTGCCGGTGGTGCCCGCGCGCCAGGCGCCGATGTACTGGGCGAGCATCCGCTGCCGGCGGTGCACGAACGCTGTCGCGAGCGGGTCCACGCGGTTCACCGCGCCGCCGAGCGCGGTCAGCGCGATGCTGCCGCCACCACCGCCCTGGGAGACGGGGATGCGGGTGAACGCCTCGGTCCGGGCGAGCAGCTCGCGTACGCCCGAAGGCGAGAGGGAGCGGTCGAAGAAGTCGCTGCGGGCCGCGTACGTCTCACGGCCGAGGGCTCCCTGGGGGGTGCGGCCGGGGGTGGTGCCCGGCAGGTGGCACTGGGCGTCGCTGAATCCGGAGCAGCCGGCGTACACGAGCATCGACTCCTGGTAGCTGCGGCGGCGCAGCGAGACGGAGCGGGCCGGGGCGCCGATCTTGTCGGCGAGGCGGTCGACGGCGTTCTGGAGGTCTCCGTACGTGCCCAGCGAGAAGGCGGAGACCGAGACGTTGGGCGTCGAGCCGCCCGGCCCGGCGTTGAGGTGCGCGGACGACCAGATCTCGTCGGGCTGGGACGGACCCCACTCCTGCCAGGCGGTGATGACGGCCTGGGCCTTCGACCACGGCCAGGACATGTACGCGGTGACGGCCGCCGGCGCCGGGTGGGTGCGGAACGTCAGGTCGGTCACTACGCCGAAGTTGCCGTTTCCCGCGCCGCGCAGGGCCCAGAAGAGGTCTTTGTTCTCGGTGGACGAGCAGTGGAGGCGTTCGCCGGCGGCGGTGATGAGGGTGGCGGAGGTCAGGCTGTCGCAGGTCAGGCCGTACGCGCGCGAGACGACGCCGTGGCCGCCGCCGAGGGTCAGCCCTGAGATGCCGACAGTGGGACAGGAACCGGCGGGGAGGGTGCGGCGGCCCTGGCGGGCGAGGCCCTGGTAGACGTCGATGAGCTTGGCGCCTGCGCCGATGGTGGCCGTGGTGCCGCTCGCTTTGACCTGGGCGAGCTTCGATACGTCGATCACGAGGCGCCCGGTGCCCGAGGACCAGCCGGCGTAGGAGTGACCGCCGTTGCGGATGGCCACGGGGGTGCGGTGCGCCTTGGCGAAGGCCAGGCACTCCTTGACGTCCGCCTCGTTCGCCACGTACGCGACCGCGGCGGGCTTCAGGTTGTCGAAGCGGGTGTTGTAGAGCTGGCGGGCCGTCTTGTACGCGGCGTCCTCGGGGCGGACGAGCGGGCCGTCGAGGCTACGGGCGAGGGCGGCCCAGGTGGGGGTGGTGGACGGGGGTGGTGTCCGCGTCGCGGCTGCGGCCGGGGTACGGGTGGCCGAGCCGGGGCCCCTGCCGGTGCCGTTGCCTGTGCCTGTGCCATTGGCTGTGCCTGTGCAGGCGGCTGCCGCAGCAGTCGCCGCGAGGGCCGTGGCCGAGGTGAGAAGTGTGCGCCGTTCCATGTTGTTGCCTCCCGGAGGGCGAGACGGCTTTGCGGCGGCACGGGTTCCTGCGGCGCTGGGATTTTTGCGGGCTGCGGAACTGAGAGGCGTGGAGTGTGGGTCACGTGGGGTGGGGCAAGGGTGGCGCAGGAAGCTTCCCCGGCCCCGCCCGGCTTCGAAACCGGGGGCAGGCTCCTTGCCCCCGGAAGGCGAGGGGACGCCGGCGTCCACACGGTCCGCCGCGTGGCTCGCGTCACCGGTGGGCGCGCGGCGGTGGGCAAGCCGGTGCCGTGCGTCGGCGGGACGGGTGGGCGTGGGGTGTACGCGTACGGGTCAGGCCTACGGCGCGAGCGGGTCGGCCGACGTCGCGTGCAGGTCCGCGTCGGTGCGGGCCCTTTCGCGGGAGCGGCGGGCCGGCCCGCGCCAGCCACAGGAGCAGTGGGCGAAGCAGAAGGAGCCGCGTTCGGTTGTGCCGATGCGGTGGATGGTGGCTTCCGTTGTGGCGTGTTGCAGCACCCGTCCACCGTACCGGGGGACTTGGGAGTCGCGGTCAGCGGCCGCCGGACTCGAATCGGTACCGGTCGGGTACCGGTCGCGCCGGGATCGGGGCCGCGGCGTTCGTGTTTCCCCCGGCCTTCGGTCCCCCGCCCCCCGGGCCCTGCCTCGCCCCCGCGCTGTCCTGTCACCACCCCCTCCCGGGCGGTGTGTCCGCGGTGGGCGTGACCGGGGTGGTGGGGGGTCGTTAGGCGGGGCGGGTGGGATCGGACACCGGTGGTAGGCATTGGGGGTTGGCGGCGATGGTGGTGCAGCAGCACAGGGTCAAGGGCGGCGCGGTCGCCGTGGCCGTCGCGGCGGGGCTGATCGCCTCCGCCGGGTGTTCCGGTGGCGGTGCCGTCGCCGAGGACCAGCAGGGCGGTGACCCCCTCGTCACCGTGCGTGGAGCCGCGGACGCGCTTGTCACTGCGGGGAGTTCGAAGGCCCGTACGTCCATGGTCATGGCCACCGGCGGCACCCGTGTCACGATCCGGGGCGAAGGGGCGTACGACTTCGAGAAGCGGATGGGGCAGCTCAAGGTGCTGCTGCCGCCCGACCCCGACGGCGCGGACAAGCACCGGCCCATCACCGAGCTGCTCGCGCCCGGTGCGCTGTACATGAAGAACCGGGGCGCGGGAGTGCCCGCCGACAAGTGGGTGCGGATCGACACGACCACGCTGGAGGACGGGAATCTCGTCACCGGCGGGGCAACCGACCCACTGGCCGCCGCCGAGTTGTTGCGCGGGGCGAAGGAAGCGACGTACGTGGGGACGGTCGATCTTGCCGGGACCGGGGTCCGGCACTATCGCGGGGTCACCGACATCGCGCGCGCCGCGCGCGTCGCCTCGCCGCATGCGCGCGGCGCGCTGGCCGCCGCGGCGAAAGGGTTCGCCAAGGACGCGGTTCCGTTCGACGTGTACCTCGACGACCAGGGGCGGCTGCGCAAGGTCCGCCACCGGTTCGACTTCGCCAACGCGGGACGCACGGTGGCAGTCGCCTCCACCACGCTGCTGTACGCGTTCGGGGTGCCCGTCGAGGTCCGGCTGCCGGCCGGGCGCGACATCTACGCCGGGAAGATCCAGGCGTAGGGCGAGGGCCGTCGGCCTCGGCGTGGGTGGCGGGGAAATGGTCCGTCCGTGCCATGCGCGGTGTGTGCCGTGCTGCCTACGCTAGGAAGCCGACGACGGCTGAAAGAGGTGATGCACGTGGCTCCGCTCGGCAGTAGTACGCCCGTCCAGGACCACGTCGCCCTCGCCGAGATCGAGCTGTGCGGTGAGTTGATGATCGCGGCGTCCGCCGCCGACGGGGAACGGCTCAGCCCGGACCGTATCGACGAGGTGCTCAAGGTGGGAGCCACGGCGGGCGCGGCGTCCGCGGACGGCACGGAGTGGCCCCGGCAGCGGCGCGGCTGACCGTTCCGCCGCCCGTAGGCGGTGTGGCGACGTGGCGGCGAAGCGCCCGGCCGGGAACCGCCGGTCCCCGGCCCGGGCCCGCGAGGACCGGTCCGATCACATCCCGTCACCTGCGCCCAGGTCGCGTCCGTGCAGGTCACCGAGGGGCGAGTCGCCGACGGCCGGGTCACCGAGGGGCAGGTCACCTGCGGTCAGCTCGCCTGCGGTCGGATCACGTCCGCAGCAGGCGGGCGATCGCCTTCGTGGCTTCCTCGACCTTCTCGTCGATCTCTCCACCGCCCTTGACCGCCGCGTCGGCCACGCAGTGCCGCAGGTGTTCCTCCAGGAGCTGCAGTGCGAATGACTGGAGGGCCTTCGTCGACGCCGAGACCTGGGTGAGTATGTCGATGCAGTAGACGTCCTCGTCGACCAGCCGCTGCAGGCCGCGGATCTGGCCCTCGATGCGGCGCAGACGCTTGAGGTGCTCGTCCTTCTGCTTGTGGTATCCGTGCACACCGAGGTCGTGGTCGGTCACCACGGCTTCGGAGGCTCCGGAGGGCGCTTCGCTCGTCGTCGCGCCGGCCGCCTCGGTGGTCGTCATCGCGTCCTCCCGTTGTCCTGAAAGGGGCTGCATACCCCTCGTGGGTATATGGTAACGAATTTTGCGGGTAGGGGCTCGGGGGCCCGTACAGAGCACTGTGCCTGATGGGCGACACTGAAGAACGCCGGTTAGCCGTGGCCGGATGATGCGCCTAGCATCACCCTGACCGAATCCAATGCACCCCGAGGACCCCACGTGCGCTTTCGTCTGACCCCCAGGGAGACGAGCTTCTACGACATGTTCTCCGCATCTGCGGACAACATCGTCACGGGCTCGAAGCTCCTGATGGAACTGCTCGGAGCGGATTCCTCCGCCCGAGTCGAGATCGCGGAGCGGATGAGGGCAGCGGAGCACGCGGGGGACGACGCCACCCACGCGATCTTCCACCAGCTGAACTCCTCGTTCATCACGCCGTTCGACCGCGAGGACATCTACAACCTCGCGTCGCAGCTTGACGACATCATGGATTACATGGAGGAGGCCGTCGACCTGGTCGTGCTGTACCAGATCGAGGAACTGCCCAAGGGCGTCGAGCAGCAGATCGAGGTTCTGGCGCGGGCGGCCGAGCTGACCGCCGAGGCCATGCCGCACCTGCGGACCATGACGAACCTCACCGAGTACTGGATCGAGGTCAACCGCCTCGAGAACCAGGCCGACCAGATCCACCGCAAGCTGCTCGCGCACCTCTTCAACGGCAAGTACGACGCCATGGACGTGCTGAAGCTGAAGCAGATCGTGGACGTGCTGGAGGAGGCGGCCGACGCCTTCGAGCACGTCGCCAACACGGTCGAGACGATCGCCGTCAAGGAGTCCTGACCTCCGGTGGACACCTTTGCGCTCATCGTGACCATCGGGGTCGCGCTCGGATTTACGTATACCAACGGCTTTCACGACTCCGCGAACGCCATCGCGACTTCGGTTTCCACGCGGGCGCTGACCCCGCGCGCGGCCCTCGCCATGGCCGCCGTGATGAACCTCGCCGGTGCCTTCCTGGGCAGCGGCGTCGCCAAGACCGTCAGTGAGGGGCTCATCGCGACGCCGCACGGCGACAAGGGGATGGGAATCCTCTTCGCCGCCCTGGTCGGCGCGATCGTCTGGAACCTCGTCACCTGGTACTTCGGTCTTCCTTCGTCCTCCTCGCACGCGCTCTTCGGCGGCATGGTGGGCGCGGCCCTCGCGGGCGGGACCGAGGTCATCTGGACCGGGGTGCTCGAGAAGGTCGTCATCCCGATGTTCATCTCGCCGTTCGTCGGGCTGCTGCTCGGCTATCTGGTGATGGTCGTCATCCTGTGGATGTTCCGGAAGTCCAACCCGCACAAGGCGAAGCGGGGTTTCCGTATCGCCCAGACCGTGTCCGCGGCCGGTATGGCGCTCGGGCACGGCCTGCAGGACGCGCAGAAGACCATGGGCATCGTGGTGATGGCCCTGGTCATCGCCGACGTCGAGGGCCAGGGCGACGCGATCCCGATCTGGGTCAAGATCGCTTGTGCGCTGACGCTTTCGCTCGGTACGTACGCGGGTGGCTGGCGGATCATGCGTACGCTCGGCCGCCGGATCATCGAGCTGGACCCGCCGCAGGGTTTCGCGGCGGAGACCACGGCCGCGTCCGTGATGTACACGGCCTCGTTCATGTTCCACGCGCCGATCTCGACGACGCACGTGATCACCTCCGCGATCATGGGTGTCGGCTCCACCAAGGGCTCCCGGGCCGTGCGGTGGGGCGTTGCCAAGAACATCGTGATGGGCTGGTTCATCACCATGCCGGCCGCCGCGCTGGTGGCCGCGGCCTGCTACTGGGTCGTGCTGCTGGCCTTCGGCTGAGCGGTCCGTCGGTAGGTACGGAAAATGGGCCCGCCCCGCTCCTTGTGAGGAGTGGGGCGGGCCCTTTGCCTTGCGGTGGCACCGCCATGCAGCACCGCAGGACAGGCGTGGCGGCCGGCTTCTAGCCGAAGCGGCCGGAGATGTAGTCCTCCGTGGCCTGGACGGACGGGTTGGAGAAGATCCGCTCGGTGTCGTCAATCTCGATGAGCTTGCCGGGCTGGCCGATCGCCGCGAGGTTGAAGAACGCCGTACGGTCCGAGACGCGCGCCGCCTGCTGCATGTTGTGCGTCACGATGACGATCGTGAAGCGCTCCTTCAGCTCGCCGATCAGGTCCTCGATGGCGAGGGTCGAGATCGGGTCCAGAGCGGAGCACGGCTCGTCCATGAGCAGGACCTGCGGCTCGACCGCGATCGCTCGGGCGATGCACAGGCGCTGCTGCTGGCCGCCGGAGAGGCCGGAGCCGGGCTTGTTCAGGCGGTCCTTGACCTCGTTCCAGAGGTTGGCGCCGCGCAGGGACTTCTCGACGACCTCGGCCAGCTTGTTCTTCTTGTACGAGTTGTTGAGGCGCAGGCCCGCCGCCACGTTGTCGAAGATCGACATGGTGGGGAAGGGGTTCGGGCGCTGGAAGACCATGCCGACCGTACGGCGTACGGCGACCGGGTCGACGTCCTTGGCGTACAGGTTCTCGTCGTCCAGGAGGACCTTGCCCTCGACGCGGCCGCCGGGGGTGACCTCGTGCATCCGGTTGAGGGTGCGCAGGAACGTGGACTTGCCGCAGCCGGAGGGGCCGATGAAGGCCGTCACGGAGCGGGGCTCGACGGTCATCGAGATGTCGTCGATCGCCTTGTGGGTGCCGTAGTAGGCCGACAGGCCGCTGATGTCGATTCGCTTGGCCATCTGAATCACTGCTTTCTGCTGGCCTTAGCGGCCGGTGCTCGGGGCCTTCCAGCGGGCGATGCCGCGGGCCACCAGGTTGAGGATCATGACGAAGGCGATCAGGACGAGTGCCGCGCCCCAGGCCCGGTCGACCGACGCTTCCGTGCCGACGATGTACTGCTCGTACACGTAGAGCGGAAGCGAGGACTGGGCGCCTTCGAAGGGGTTCGGGTTGATCAGCTTCGTACCGAAGACGAGCAACAGAACCGGGGCGGTCTCACCCGTGATTCGGGCCACCGCGAGCATCACACCGGTGGTGATTCCGCCGATCGCGGTCGGCAGCACCACCTTGAGGATAGTTCGCCACTTGGGGACGCCGAGAGCGAGAGAGGCCTCGCGCAGCTCGTTCGGGACGAGCTTGAGCATCTCCTCGGTGGAGCGGACGACCACCGGCATCATCAGGATCGAGAGGGCAAGCGCGCCGGCGAATCCGGAGGGCCCGAAGCCCAGCATCAGATTCCAGGTGGCGAGGATGAACAGACCCGCGACGATCGACGGGATGCCCGTCATGACGTCGACGAAGAACGTGACGGTCTTCGCCAGCTTTCCGCGCCCGTACTCGACCAGGTAGACCGCGGTGAGCAGTCCGATCGGGGCGGCGATCAGGGTCGCGATGCCGACCTGCTCCAGAGTGCCGAGCAGGGCGTGGTAGATGCCGCCGCCCTCGTCGGTGTCGAGCAGGCCGCTCATCGAGTGGCTGAGGAAGTACCCGTCGAGGACCTTGATGCCCTTGCTGATCGTCACCCAGGCCAGCGAGAGCAGCGGGATGAGGGCGAGGATGAAGCAGACCCAGACGATGCTGGTCGCGACACGGTCCTTGCCCTGGCGGCTGCCCTCCACCTTGCTGGTGACGGCGAAGGTGGCCAGTACGAAGATCAGGGCGGCGATCATGCCCCACTGCACCCGGCTGTGCCAGCCGGCGCCGAGGCCGATGCCGATGCCAGCCGCGACGGACCCGGCCGCGATGGCGGCGGGGGCCCAGCGGGGAAGGCGGGCGTGGGCGAGCGACGCGTGCGGGGCGGGGGAGACCGGGGGCTTGTCCATTACCTGGCTTGTCTGGTTCATGCGTTGGCCCCCGAGTACTCCTTGCGGCGGCCGATGATCCAGCGGGCCGCGCCGTTGACCAGCAGCGTGATGACGAAGAGCACGAGACCGGAGGCGATCAGGGCGTCGCGGCCGAACTCGTCCGCCTCGTTGAACTTCGCGGCGATGTTCTGCGCGAAGGTGCCGCCGCCCGGGTCGAGCAGCCGGCCGGAAATGATGAAGCTCGGGGAGAGCACGACGGCGACGGCCATCGTCTCGCCGAGGGCGCGGCCCAGGCCCAGCATCGAGGCGCTGATGATGCCCGAGCGGCCGAAGGGGAGAACGGACATCCGCATGACTTCCCAGCGCGTGGCACCGAGGGCCAGGGCGGCTTCCTCGTGCATCTTCGGCGACTGGAGGAAGACCTCTCGCGTGACGTTGGTGACGATCGGCAGAATCATGATCGCCAGCAGGATGCCGACGGTGAAGAGGTTGCGGGCGACGCCGTCGCTCGTCTTGTCGAAGATGTACGTCCAGCCGAGGTACTCGTCGAGCCACTTGTTGAGGCCGTCCAGGTACGGGACCAGGAAGACGGCGCCCCAGAGGCCGTAGATGATGCTCGGCACCGCGGCCAGGAGGTCGACGACGTACGCGAGCGGCGTGGCCAGCTTGCGCGGCGCGTAGTGCGAGATGAACAGCGCGATGCCGATGGCGACCGGCACGGCGATGGCCATGGCGATGATCGAGCTGACGATCGTGCCGAAGAGGAGGACGGCGATGCCGAAGACCGGCGGGTCGCCGGCCGGGTTCCACTCGGACGTCGTGAGGAAGTTGGCGTCGTCCTTCGAGACGGCGAGGCCGGCGCGGTAGGTGAGGAAGGCCGCGATGGCGGCCATGATCACCAGGAGCGTGATTCCGGACCCCCGGGACAGGGCGAGGAAGACCCGGTCACCGGCATGGCTGCTGCCCTGGGACGCGAGGGTGTCCTCGTGTCCGGGCGGTGGTGGGGAGGATGAGTTTGTCTGGGTCGCTATATCCATCGGTTTTCTCCGGTCTGCGGAGCCGGTGAGGGCTCCTGGCGGCGGTGCACCGGAAGGCGCGGCCGGCCCCGGGTGGCGGGGCCGGCCGCGGCCGGGTCAGGAAAGGGTGGGGACGATCTCGCGGACCTTGGCCGCGATCTCGGCCGGCAGCGGCGCGTAGTCGGCGTCGGCCAGGACCTTCTGGCCCTCCTCGCTCACGGCGTAGTTCAGGAAGGACTTGAGGGCGGGCAGGGTCTCTGCCTTGTTGCCCTTGTCGCAGGCGATCTCGTACGTCACCAGAACGATCGGGTAGGCGCCCTCGGCCTTGGTGGCGTAGTCGAGGGAAAGGGCCAGGTCCTTGCCGGTGCCGGAGATCTTGGCGGCGGCGATGGCCTTGGAGGCGTTCTCCGTGGTGGCCTCGACCGGGGCGGAGGCGCCGGTGTCGATCTTGACGGTGTTCAGCTTGTTGGCGGTCGCGTACGACAGCTCGAAGTAGCCGATCGCACCGTCCGTGTCCTTGACGTTGGAAACGACACCGGAGGAGCCGTTGGCGGCCTGGCCGCCCTTGGCCGGCCACGACTTCGACTTCGGGTCGTACTTCCAGTCCTTCGGGGCGGCCGTGTTGAGGTACTTGCCCAGGTTCTGGGTCGTACCGGACTCGTCCGAGCGGTGGAAGGCCTGGATGGTGGTGGACGGGAGCTTGGCGTCCGGGTTGAGCTTGGCGATCGCGGGGTCGTTCCACTTGGTGATCTTCGCGTCGAAGATCTTCGCGAGCGTCGAGGAGTCGAGGACGAGGTCGTCGACGCCCTCCAGGTTGTATCCGATGGCGACCGGTCCGCCGACCATCGGGAGGTTGATCCCCTGGCCGCCCTTGCAGATCTTCTTCGACTCGGTGACCTCCTCGGGCTTGAGCGCCGAGTCGGAGCCGGCGAAGGCGACCTGGCCCTGGTTGAACTTGGTGATGCCGCCGCCGGAGCCGATGGCCTGGTAGTTGATCTCGACGCCTTCACAGGCGGCCTGGAAGTTCTTGACCCAGAGGTCCATGGCGTTCTTCTGGGCGGTCGAGCCGGCCGCGAGGAGCTGGCCCTTGGCGTCGTCGCACTTGACGTTGCTGGCGGCCTTGGTCTCACCGGAGCCACCGGTGGAGCCGCTGTTGTCGTCCGAGCCGCACGCCGTGAGGACCAGGGCGCCGGAGACGGCGAGGGCGCCGAGCGCGGTGGCGCGAAGCCGGTTCTTGCTCTGAAGCTTCACTTTCGGGTGTTCCTTCCAGGAGCCGCCGTGCCTGGGTGGTGGCGGCGTGCGAAGAGGTAGTCGTTCTCGGGTCCCAGCTGCACAGTGGGGCGGCCATCTGGCGAAGCGCCTCGCACTGCGTACGTCCGAAATTAGGCAGAACAGGTGAAGCCGTCGACGGGGGAGAGTGAACGGAAGGTGAACCGTGCCGAACGGTGTGGTGTGCGGGGGCGCCACGGCCGCGCGGCGGGTGGTGGGGGTGATGGGGGGAGAGGTGCGGGGTGGCGGCGAGGAGGCGGTGGCCGGGGGATGCTCCCCGTGCTGCCGGTGACCGAAACTAGGAGTGTGCACACTCTGCGTGATCGTGGTATTGCGCGGAGTGCGGTCAGGGCGCTGTCCCGTGGCCGTGCCCACGCGAGGCGAGGCCCGCGTCCGATCAGGCCGGGACGACCGACAGCAGCTGGTCGATCAGTGGGCGGTCGTGCGGGTAGGTCAGGCGCGCACGGGCCGTTTCCGGGGGCAGCCATTCGATCCGGTCGACCTCGTCGCCCGGGGTGAACGCGCCGTCCGTCGCCTCCGCCGCCCAGTACGACACGCGCTTCGGGCGGCCGTGCGCGACGTACCGCAGCGTGGGCAGGGCGGCGCCGGGTACGCAGCGGTGGCCCGTCTCCTCCAGGACCTCCCGCAGCGCGCCCGTCAGAGGGTCCTCGCCGCGCTTGAGCTTGCCCTTGGGGTGCGACCAGTCGTCGTACTTCGGGCGGTGCACGAGGCAGATCTCGAGGCCGCCGTCGAGCCGCGACCGGCGCCACAGCACGCAGCCGGCGGCGAGGACCGTGGCCGGGGCGTCGGAGGTCATGACGCGGTGGCCGGGGCCGGCTGCCAGGCCTGCTGGAAGGCGAAGCGGGCCGCTTCGACCTCGTGGCGCTGGTCGGCGTGGAGGACGCCGAGGGCGTACGCCGTCGCCGGGGCGATGCGCGGGGTACGGGCCGCCGACGCCGCCGCGGTGGCCGCCTCCGCCGCGTCCCGGTGGCGGTCCAGGGCCTGCGCCGTGGGGAGTGGGCCGACGGGGCCCGTGACGACCTCCTGCGCGTAGCGGTGCAGGCGCAGGAGGAGGCGTACGTGGTGCCAGGGGGCGTCCTGCGCCTCGCTGCTGGGCGCCGCGGCGAGGCCGTGGACGAGTCCCTCCGCGTTGTACGGGTGCGCGGCGCGACCCAGCGGCAGTGCGGCCACCGCTTCCCTGAGCCGCTGCTCGGCGCCCGTGGCCAGCGGCGCGAGCACCTCGGCGGCGGGCGCTGCGGCGGCGGGTCCGAGCGGAACGTCCGAGGCCAGTAAGGCCACGGCGTCGGCGACGGCGTGGAACCGCGAGGAACCCAGCGCCTGGAGCATCGCCGAGTGCGCCCGCGTCCTGGCCAGCGTCAGCTGCCGCTCCAAGAGCGCCCCGGCCCGGGCGGCGCCGACGGTCAGCGAACTCCCGGCCTCCGAGCCGCCGCCGCGCGCCGGGGGCACCGGTGCCGGACCCGCGCCGCCGCCCGTCCCCGAGAGCCGGTTCAGGGCCTCCAGCAGCCGGTTCAGGCGGCCCGCGTAGGCGTGCTCGCGGGCCAGGGTGCCCGAGAGCCACGCCAGCTCGGCGCGGAGGGTGTCCGCCCAGCCCGTTTCGGTGAGCGGCCGGAACGTGTGCAGCGTCCCGCTGATCCGGCGGGCCGAGCCACGCAGGGCGCGCGCCGCCTCGACCGCGTCCGCTGCCCTCTGGGGGTCCTGGCCACTCTCGCGGTGCAGCCGCAGGCTGCGCAGGAAGTCGCCGGCCTGGGTGTGCAGGTACGACGCCAGCAGCTCCCGGGAGAGGATTTCCGGGTGGAGGCCCGGAGGGGGCTCGGTGCCCGCCCGGGGCAGGCCGTCGTCCTCCGGCGGTGGGAGGACCGGGCCGGTGCCGGCCCTCGGGCGGGGTCGGGATGCGGTGTCATGGTGTCGCACGCCGGCGCCTCCGGGCGTCAATGAGCATCTCCTGTACATGCCGCAGCGGCTGCCCGTCGGCGTCCGCCGCGTGCCGCGTCCAGTTGCCGTCGGGGCCGAGGTGCCAGGAGGACGTCGAGTCGGACATCCCGGTCTCCAGCAGTCGGCTCAGCGACGCGCGGTGGGCCGGGTCGGTGACCCGCACGAGGGCCTCTATGCGGCGGTCGAGGTTGCGGTGCATCATGTCGGCGCTGCCGAACCAGACCTCGGGCTCGCCGCCGTTGCCGAAGGCGAAGATCCGTGAGTGTTCGAGGAAGCGGCCGAGTATCGAGCGGACCCGGACGTTCTCCGAGAGGCCGGCGACCCCGGGTCGTATCGCACAGATGCCGCGCACCCAGATGTCGACCGGCACGCCCGCCTTCGCCGCCCGGTAGCAGGCGTCGATGATCGCTTCGTCGACCATCGAGTTGACCTTGATCCGGACGTACGCCGGACGGCCCGCCTGGTGGTGCGCGGTCTCCTTGTTGATGCGGGCGACCAGGCCGTCCCGCAGCGACTTGGGCGCGACGAGCAGCCGGCGGTACGTCTCGCGGCGCGAGTAGCCGGACAGCCGGTTGAACAGGTCGGAGAGGTCCGCGCCGACCTGCGGGTCGGCGGTCAGCAGCCCCAGGTCCTCGTAGAGGCGGGCCGTCTTGGGGTGGTAGTTGCCCGTACCGACGTGCGAGTAGCGGCGCAGCAGGTCGCCCTCCTGGCGGACCACCAGGGAGAGCTTGCAGTGGGTCTTCAGGCCCACCAGGCCGTACACGACGTGGCAGCCGGACTCCTCCAGCTTGCGCGCCCACTTGATGTTGGCCTGCTCGTCGAAGCGGGCCTTGATCTCGACGAGGACGAGGACCTGCTTGCCGGACTCGGCGGCGTCGATCAGCGCGTCCACTATCGGGGAGTCGCCCGACGTCCGGTACAGCGTCTGCTTGATCGCCAGGACGTCCGGGTCCGCCGCTGCCTGCTCCAGGAACGCCTGCACGGAGGTCGAGAAGGAGTCGTACGGGTGGTGCAGCAGCACATCGCGCTCGCGCAGGGCGGCGAAGACGTCCGGCGCGGACGCCGACTCGACCTCGGCGAGGTCCCGGTGGGTGCCCGCGATGTACTTCGGGAACTTCAGCTCCGGCCGGTCCAGAGCCGCGATCCCGAACAGTCCGGTCAGGTCGAGCGGGCCGGGCAGCGGGTACACCTCGGCGTCGGACATCTTCAGCTCGCGGACGAGCAGGTCCAGGACGTACGGGTCGATGGACTCCTCGACCTCCAGGCGCACCGGCGGCCCGAAGCGGCGCCGCATGAGCTCCTTCTCCAGGGCCTGGAGGAGGTTCTCGGTGTCGTCCTCCTCGACTTCCAGGTCCTCGTTCCTGGTCACCCGGAACATGTGGTGCGCGAGCACCTCCATCCCGGGGAAGAGCTCTTCGAGGTGCGCCGCGATGACGTCCTCGAGGGGCACGTACCGCTGCGGCGACGCCTCCAGGAAGCGGGACAGCAGCGGCGGTACCTTGACGCGCGCGAAGTGACGGTGGCCGCTGACCGGGTTGCGCACGACGACCGCGAGGTTCAGGGAGAGCCCCGAGATGTACGGGAAGGGGTGCGCGGGGTCCACGGCCAGCGGTGTGAGCACCGGGAAGATCTGCTGGCGGAAGAGCGTGAAGAGGCGCGCCTGCTCCTTCTCGGTCAGTTCGGGCCAGCGGATGAGGTGGACGCCCTCGTCGGCGAGGGCCGGGGCGATGTCCTGCTGGTAGCAGGCGGCGTGCCGGGCCATGAGCTCGCGCGAGCGGGTCCAGATGAGCTCCAGGACCTCGCGAGGCTGGAGACCGGACGCGGACCGGGTGGCGACACCGGTCGCGATACGGCGCTTCAGGCCGGCCACCCGGACCATGAAGAACTCGTCCAGGTTCGAGGCGAAGATCGCGAGGAAGTTCGCTCGTTCGAGCAGGGGCGTGGCCGGGTCCTCGGCGAGTTCGAGCACGCGCTCGTTGAAGGCCAGCCAGCTGCGCTCGCGGTCGAGGAACCGGCCCTGCGGCAGCTCGGTGTCGGCCGCGGTGCCTTCCCCGTACTCGGCGTACGCGTCCAGATCCGCGTCGATGTCGGGATCCAGATTGGTCACCGGCGACCCCGCGAGGGTGTGTGGCCGGTGCGCGGCGATGGAACCGACGGACGGCTGAGCATGCTGGACAGGGACATCGGCGCTCGGCTGCTGGCTCATGACCCCATTGTTCCGCGCGTGGGGGGTGCCCGGCGCGCCGAGAAGGGGTGATGTGCGGGAGGCTCTCCCGTTCGGGGAGGGTGGCACAGCGGGCTGCATTCCGAGAGCGTCGCAAGCGTGTCTGAATGTGCGGTAACGGAGACATGACGTGCAGGCTGCGGGGGCGGGGTCCCGGGGGTGTTCCCGGGACCCCGGACGATCGCTGCCGGCGAGCCGGTCAGGCGTGCCGGCGACGCAGGACGGAGAAGGCGGCGACGGTCGCGAGGGCGGCGACGCCCAGCACGATGCCGGTTTCCACGAGCTGGAGCGGCCAGAAATGCGAGGCCGGGTGGAAGTCGGCGAAATCCGTTACGCCGCCCCGGTCGGCCATGCACTGCGGCGGGCTCAACTCGGGCCGGCCGAAGCAGGGTTCCCAGCCGAGCCGCTCGCCGGACGCGGTCAGCATGCCGTCCTCGATCCTCCAGGTTGTGACCATGGCCTCCTTGGCCGTGTCACCGGTCGCGGTCCGCATGGGCCACAGAAAGGGCCGCAGGAACGCGGCGATGATCAGCCAGATCGTCCCCGTGGTGAGCGTGGCGACGGCCATGGCGACGACGGTACGGCGTACCAGCAGCCCGGCGAGCGCCCCGACGGCCACCGCGAGGAGGGCGTACGCGACGGCGACCGGGCCGATCGACCCGTACGTGAGGGGGTCGTACCAGGTGAGGGTCGAGAAGCCGCCCTCGCCCTCGGCCAGGTACGCCCAGGTCCAGCGGTAGGCCCCGGCCAGAACAGTCACGCCGACCGTCACCACGACGGCGGGCACCGCGATCTTGGCCGTCAGCCAGCTGCGGGGCGTCATGGACTGGGTCCACAGCATCTTGTACGTGCCGCTCTCCAGGTCGCGCGCGACCATCGGGCCCGCCACGAACGCCGCGACGAGCAGCGCGATCACGAACATGCCCGTCGCGCCGTACTCCAGGGCCCACTTGCCGGCGCTGCGGGCTTCGTCGTACTGGAAGTAGTGGTCGCCGCAGGCGGTGATGCCGGCGTCCGCGCACTCCGGCTTCTCCGACGCCGCCCAGACGCGCAGCCCGACGACCGTCCCGGCGGACAGGACGAGCAGGGTGAGGGCCACCCACAGCGGGCGGCGGTGCCGGCGGACCGTGACCCAGGCCGGGCCGCGCAGGGCGAGCGCGCTCATTCGGCCGCTCCTGCCGCGCTGGGGGTGAGCAGGGCGGGCGCTCCGGGGGAGCGGAGGTGGGCGAGCAACAGTTCCTCCAGGGACGGTTCCGTGGCCTGCCAGTCCTCGCGGACCGGGCCCTCGCGCCGTACGAGCGCGGTGAGCTGACGGCCGGTCGTGCGGGATTCGACGACCGTGTGGGGGGCCAGATCCCGTACGGGGCCCGTGAGCAGGGTGTGGGCGGCGAGGATGTCGTCCGTCTCACCGCCGAGCCGGACGCGGCCGCCGTCGACGAGCAGCAAGTAGTCGCAGGAGCCCTCCAGTTCGGCCAGGACGTGCGAGGACATCACGATGGTCGTGCCGTGCTCGGCGGACTCGGCCATGAGCGCGCCCATCAGCTGGTGGCGGGCGAGCGGGTCCAGGTCGGCCATCGGCTCGTCCAGCAGCATCAGTTCCGGCCGCTTGCCGAAGGCGAGGGCGAGCGCGAGGCGGGTGCGCTGGCCGCCGGAGAGGGTGCGCACCAGGGTGTCCGCGTCCAGATTCCCCTCCCGTACGATCCGCTCGGCAGTCGCCGCGTCCCACTGCCCCGGGTTGAGTTCGAGCCCCGTGCGCAGGGTGTCCCGGACGGTCAGCTGCGGGAGCAGCGGCTTGTCCTGGGCGACGTAGGCGATGCGGGAGCGGGCCTCCGCCGGGGTGGCGCCGAGGACCCGGACCGTGCCCTCGGTGGGGCGCAGGAGGCCGGACGCGAGGGCCAGCAGCGTCGACTTGCCGGCGCCGTTCGGGCCGACGAGCGCGCAGATACGTCCGGTGGGCACCCGGAAGGAACACTCACGCAGGGCCCAGCCGCCGCGCCGCCTGCCGTAGGTCTTGCCGAGGCCGGCCGCCTCGATCGCCGGTGTCATGCGTCGTCCCCCAGGTTTTCCATGGTTTCCAGTACGGAGGTGAAGAGCGCGGTCATGTCGTCCTTCTCCAGTCCGGCCGCGCGGGCCCGAGCGACCCAGGCGGCGAGTTCGGCACGCAGCGGAGTGTCCGTCGCGGCCTGGCCGCCGCCGAGGGAGCGGGTGACGAACGTGCCGAGCCCGCGCCGCGCCTCGACGAGTCCTTCGCGCTCCAGTTCGCGGTAGGCCTTGAGCACGGTGTTCGGGTTGATCGCTGTCGCTTCGACGACCTCGCGGGCGGTCGGGAGCTTGTCGCCGGGCTCCAGGAGGCCCAGGCGCAGGGCGTGTTTGGTCTGCTGCACGATCTGGAGGTAGGTGGCGACGCCGGTGCGCCGGTCGATGCGGAATTCGACCACGTGGGCTTGCACCCCCTTTCACTAATTAAGTAGTGGAAGAGTGGTGCAAAGAAGGGGGCGGTGTCAACAGACGCCGCCCCCTGCCCTGTTGGCCAGGGATCCCGCTACGACTCCGTGCGGTACATCAGGTCGGTCTCGTGCGTGCTGAAGCCGAGCCGCTCGTACACCGTCACCGCCGCCGTGTTGTCCGCGTCGACGTACAGCATCGCCGTCGGCGCCCCCTGCGCCGCCAGGTGCCGCAGGCCCGTCGATGTGAGGGCCTTGCCGAGGCCGCCGCCCTGCGCGTCGGGGCGGATGCCGACGACGTACACCTCGCCGAGCTGCTCCTCGGCGTGCACCTTCGTCCAGTGGAAGCCGATGAGTTCGCCGTCACGCTCGGCCAGGAAGAAGCCCTTGGGGTCGAACCACGGTTCGGCCTTGCGGTCGTCCAGGTCGCGCTGCGTCATGCCGCCCTGCTCGGGGTGGTGCGCGAAAGCGGACGCGTTGACGGCCAGCCAGGCGGCGTCGTCCTGACCCGGTACGAAGGTGCGCACGCTCACGCCGGCCGGGTACACCGGCTCGGGGATGTCCAGCGGACTCAACGGACGGCGCATCTGGCGCAGTTCGCGGAACAGCGTGAGACCGAGAACCTGCGCGAGATGGCGCGCGGCCGACTTGCCGCCGTGCGCCCAGACCCGCAGGCGCTTCCCCGACGCGTCCAGCACGGTCATGCCGAGCGTGCGGCCGTGGCCCTGGCCGCGGTGCGAGGGGTGTACGACCAGCTCGGCGGCCGGTGCCTCGACGGGGTCGGTGTCCTCCAGCTGCGCGTAACCGAGGAGGGGCCCTTCGCCGACGTACAGCAGGAAGTGCCGGATGCCTTCCCGGTGTCCGCCGCGCAGCTGCAGCCGACCCTGCTCGGAGACGGCCTGCATGCCGTCCGTGCGGGCGGCCTCGTCGAGCAGCGCCAGGACCTCCTGGGCCTGCTCCTCGTCGAGTGCGTCGAGGGTCTGGATCTTCCTGAGGAAGGCGGGGGTCGCGGGGTCAGTCGTCATGAGTACGAGCGTACGGCCGCCGTACGGCAACCAGCTTGTAACCCGTCACCCCCTGTTGCGCTACGCGCGTTGACTTTAGGCTGCGGTTCGTCGATCACGCTGAACTCACAAGGGGACAGATGTCAGCGAACCCTCGTACCACCCGCAAGCAGCGAGCGGCACGGCGCATACTCGCCTCCGCCGCCGGACTCGCCACCCTCGGCGCCCTCGTCGCCGCGATGCCGGCCTCCGGAGCCGAGGACGGCGCCCAGGCCGGCGGCGACGCCCGGCACACGTCGAAGCCCTCGCGGACCGTGGACGTACAGCTGCTGTCCTTCAACGACCTGCACGGGAACCTGGAGCCCCCGGCGGGCTCGGCCGGCACGGTCAACGAGACGCAGCCCGACGGCACGGTGAAGGCGATTCCGGCCGGTGGAGTCGAGCACCTGGCCACCTCGCTGCGCAAGGCGCGCGAAGGTGAGCGGTACTCCGTCACGGCGGCCGGCGGCGACATGATCGGCGCCAGCCCGCTCATGTCCGGCCTCTTCCACGACGAGCCGACGATCGAGGCGCTGAACAGGCTCGACCTCGACGTGTCGGCCGTGGGCAACCACGAGTTCGACGAGGGCGCCACCGAACTGGCCCGCATGCAGAACGGCGGCTGTCACCCGGTCGAGGGCTGCTTCGAGAAGGGCAAGGAGTTCGAGGGCGCGGACTTCCCCTACCTCGCCGCCAACGTCACGCGCGAGAAGACCGGCAAGCCGATCCTCAAGCCGTACACGGTGTGGAGGAAGAACGGCGTCAAGATCGGTTTCATCGGCGTGACCCTCGAAGGCACTCCGAACATCGTCACCGAGAACGGCATCAAGGGCCTCAAGTTCCACGACGAGATCGAGACGGTCAACAAGTACGCCAAGGAGCTCGACCGACAGGGCGTCAAGTCGATCGTCGCCCTCATCCACGAGGGCGGCTCGCCGGCCTCCTCCTCGTACAACTACGACTGCGACTCGCCGGGCGCCGGCGACGGCATCTCCGGCCCGATCGTCGACATCGCCAAGGGCATCACCCCGAAGGTCGACGCGCTGGTCACCGGCCACACGCACCAGGCGTACGTCTGCACCGTCCCCGACCCGGCGGGCAAGCCGCGCATGGTGACCTCGGCATCCTCGTACGGCAAGCTCTACACGGACACCACGCTC
Organism: Streptomyces sp. NPDC055287; assembly: GCF_053646035.1. Taxonomy (NCBI): domain Bacteria; kingdom Bacillati; phylum Actinomycetota; class Actinomycetes; order Kitasatosporales; family Streptomycetaceae; genus Streptomyces; species Streptomyces sp. NPDC055287. The sequence continues at coordinate 23,158 of NZ_JBSHNE010000033.1, forward strand.
ACCTACGACCGCCGCACCAAGGACATCGTGCGTACGGGCGTCAAGAGTGCGAACCACATCGTCGTCCGCGACCAGGAGCAGGCCAAGATCTGGGCGAAGGACATGACCTCGCTCATCGGCCGCTGGAACGCGCTGGCCGCCCCCATCGCGAGCAAGCCGCAGGGCTTCATCGCCGCCGACATCAACGGGCGCGGCTCGACGGCACCCGAGAAGCCGCTCGGTGACCTGATCGCGGACGCGCAACTGGAGGGCCTGGCCCCGGCCGACAGGGGCGGCGCCCAGATCGCCTTCATGAACCCCGGCGGCATCCGCTCCGACCTCGTCTTCAAGGCGAGCGGCAGCGAGGGCGACGGAGTCGTGACGTACGGCGAGGCGTTCACCGTCCAGCCGTTCACCAACATGATGAACGTCGTGGACCTGACCGGCGCCCAGCTGGTCACCGCGCTCCAGCAGCAGGTCAGCGGCAGCAACGAGGCCTCGCCGAAGATCCTCCAGGTGTCGAAGGGCTTCACGTACACCCTGGACATGACGAAGACGGGCGCCGCCCGCATCGACGTCGCCTCGGTGAAGCTGAACGGCGCCGCGCTCGACCCGGCGAAGACCTACCGCGTCGCGATGAACGAGTTCCTCGCGGGCGGCGGCGACGGCTTCCCCGTCTTCAAGGAGCACAAGAACAAGCTGGTCGGCGCCTCCGACCTGGACGTCTTCAACGCCTACCTGGCGAAGAACTCCAGCGCGGCCGCACCGATCGCGCCCCCGGCGGCCGACCGGATCACGGTCGTGAAGTAACAAGCACCGAGCGCAGTACAGCGGGGCGGCACCCGGAGGACCGGGCGCCGCCCCGCACCGCTGTCCGGACGCGCCCCGCACCGCTGTCCGGACGCGCGTCACACCGCTGTCCGGGCCCGCGCTTCGCCGCTGTCCGGGCCCGTGTCACGCCGCGTCGGGCGGTGGGGTCGGTGCGCCCGGGAGCCTGATCAGCGCCTCCGTGCCGTCGGCGCCGTCCGCCGGGCGCCGCAGGGTGACCGTGCCGCCCGCCTGCTGGACCGTACGGGCCACGATGGACAGGCCGAGGCCCGAGCCCGGCAGGGCGCGGGCGGACGGGGAGCGCCAGAAGCGTTCGAAGACGTGGGGGAGTTCGCTCTCCGGGACACCGGGGCCGTGGTCGCGTACCGTCAGCGTCCCGTTGGCCAAGGTCACATCGACCGTGCCGCCCGGCGGGCTGAACTTCACCGCGTTGTCCAGGACATTGACCAGCGCCCGCTCCAGCGACGCCGGTTCGGCCCGTACGTGCCAGGGCGAGAGGTCCGCGTTGATCGTCAGCTCGGGGCCGCGAAGGCGGGCGCGCTCCAGGGCGGTGGTGGCGATCTCGTGCAGCGCGACGACGCGCAGCGGACCGCTCTGGTCGGCCGTGTCGGGCCGGGCGAGTTCCTGCAAGTCGCCGATGAGCGAGGCCAGTTCCGTCATCTGGGCCTTGACGGACGCCATGAGCGCGGCCCGGTCGTCGGGCGGGATCGCCCGGCCCGTCTCGTCGCTGCGGGCGAGCAGCTCCACGTTCGTACGCAGAGAGGTCAGCGGGGTGCGCAGTTCATGCCCCGCGTCGGCGATCAGCTGGGACTGCCGGTCGCGGGACGACGCGAGAGCACTGGTCATCGCGTTGAAGGAGCGCGAGAGGCGGGCGATCTCGTCCTCGCCCTCGACGGGGATGCGTACGGTCAGATCCTCCGTACGCGCCACATGCTCGACGGTGTCGGTGAGCTTGTCGACGGGGCGCAGGCCGGCCCGGGCGACCAGGAGCCCGGTGGCGCCGGCCCCCAGGACACCGATGCCGGAGAGCGCGAGCAGTACCCAGGCGAGGGAGCTGAGCGGATCGTCGACCTCGCTCATCGGGCGGGCGATGGAGACCGCGAACGGGGGGCCGGGGAGCAGATCCTGCTGTGCGTCCCTGAACTGGTAGGTGTAGACCCGCATCTCCGTGCCGTCGGTGGCTTCCGTGGTGTGCATGGCGTAGGGCCGTTCACCACGGGCCACAGCGGCGTCGACGTCCTGCACGGGAATCGGCGGAGCCCCCGGAGGATACGTGCAGGGCTCGTCGGTGGTGGCCGAGACGAGCTGCACGACGTACGACCCGAGCGGCTGCACGGCAGCCGTGCCGCCTGTGCAGGCCAGGCGCAGGTTCCGCGCATCCACTTCGTCGACCTTGACGCTGCGCAGCGAGTCGTCCAGCTGCGCCTCGAGCTGCACCCGTGTCACGAACCAGCACGCCGCCGCGACCGCCGCCACCGCGATCGCCACCGCCGTCGCGGTCAGCAGCGCGAGGCGGGACCGCAGCGGCAGGGCGCGGAATCTGCGCAGCGGACCGCTCACGCCTCACCGCCCCGCAGCGCGTACCCCACGCCCCGCACGGTGTGCACCAGGCGCGGCTCGCCGCCCGCCTCCGTCTTGCGGCGCAGGTACATGACGTACACGTCGAGGGAGTTCGAGCTCGGCTCGAAGTCGAAGCCCCACACGGCCTTCAGGATCTGCTCGCGCGTCAGCACCTGGCGCGGGTGCGCGAGGAACATCTCCAGCAGCGTGAACTCGGTGCGGGTCAGCTCCACCGGCCGCTCCCCCCGCGTCACCTCGCGCGTCGCAAGATCCATCCGCAGGTCGGCGAAGGACAGGACGTGCCCCGGCCCCTCCTCGCCGACCGCCGCCCCGGCGGCGTACGAACTGCGCCTGAGCAGCGCCCTGATGCGGGCGAACAGCTCGTCCAGCTCGAACGGCTTCACCAGGTAGTCGTCGGCGCCCGCGTCGAGCCCGGTCACGCGGTCGCCGACCGTGTCGCGGGCGGTGAGCATCAGGATGGGCAGGGTGTCGCCGGACGAGCGGATGCGGCGGGCTGCCGTCAGGCCGTCCATACGCGGCATCTGGATGTCGAGGACGATCAGATCGGGCTCGTACGACGCCGCTTTCGCGAGCGCGTCGATGCCGTCGACGGCGACCTCCGTCCCGTACCCCTCGAAGGCGAGGCTGCGCTGGAGGGCCTCGCGCACGGCGGGCTCGTCGTCGACGATCAGGATGCGCTCGGCGGGGGTGTTCATCGGGCTTCCTCGGCCTGCCTCTGGTCGCTGCGGATGGTCGTGGGCTGCTCTCTCAGCGTCGCACGGCACGGATCACGCACGGTACGGATCGCGCACGGTACGGATCTCAGCTGTCGCCGCCGGCGCGGAGCTGCTCCAGGTCGGCTTTGACCGTGTCGACGGGGATGGCGAAGCCGAGCCCGACACTGCCCGCCGTGGAACCGGTTGCTCCGCTCGGGGCGTACATCGCGGAGTTGATGCCGATGATCTCGCCGTTCATGTTGATGAGGGCGCCGCCGGAGTTGCCCGGGTTGAGCGATGCGTCGGTCTGGATCGCCTTGTACGTCGTCTTCGACGAACCGGTGTCGCCGTTGAACTGCTGTCCGCCGAACTCGAACGGCCACTGACCGCTGTCGCCGCCGTCCCCGCCCTGGCCCTGCTGTTCCTGGCCCGGGTTCTCGTCCTTCGACACCGTGACGTCCCGGTCCAGCGCGGAGACGATGCCGCTGGTCACGGTCCCGGTCAGGCCCTCGGGCGAGCCGATCGCCACGACCTCGTCGCCGACCCTCACGGCGTCGGAGCTCCCGAGCGTCGCCGCTTTCAGGCCGCTCGCGCCCCGGAGCTCGATGAGGGCGAGGTCCTTGTCGGGGTCGGTGCCGACCACATCGGCGGTGTACGTCCTGCCGTCGCTCAGCTTGACCTTGACCGAGGAGGCGCCGGAGACGACGTGGTTGTTCGTGACGATCTCGCCGTCGCCGGTGATGATCACTCCGGAGCCGGTGGAGTCGCCGGACGTGGACGTGGCGCTGATCTCGACGATGCTGGGGCTCACGGCCCGCGCGACCCCGGAGACGGTGCCCTTGCTGCTCTGCGAGACGTTCGTACCTGTCACACCGCCCCCGTCGGCGACGGACTCCGTGCCGGCCAGGCGATCGGCGAAGGCCGCCGTCCCGCCGCCGATCGCGGCCGCGACGATGGCCACCGCCGCGATGAGGGCGACCGGCCGCCGGGCCCGCCGGTGCGCTGCCGCCGCCGGGGGCGGCGGTGCGTACGCGGGCGGCGGCGGGTAGGCGCCGGCGCCGTACGAGAAGGAGGCGGGCTGCTGCTCGGGCTCGGGGTGGTCGCCGCTGCGGCGGGGGCTCTCGGTCATGCCTCAGAGCTTGGCCAGCGGTTATGAGAACCGTCTGAGGAGCCGCTGAGAAGCCCGACAGAACCGTGTATGCCCCATATAAAGGGGAAGGGGGCTCTGTCGCGGTGCTACGTCGCCGGGCAGCCGCAGGAGCGGCGTACCACCAGGGCGGACGGAAACTGCTTGAGCCGCTCGCGCCGCGACCCCGCCACCCGCAGTGAATCGTCCAGCACCAGGTCCACTGCCGCCCGCGCCATCGCGGGGCGGTCGGAGTACACCGTCGTCAGCGGCGGATCGGTCAGCGCCGCTTCCTTCACGTCGTCGAACGCCGCCACCGCCAGTTCGCCCGGTACGTCGATGCGCAGCTCGCGGGCCGCGCGCAGCACGCCGATCGCCTGGTCGTCGGTGGAGCAGAAGATCGCGGGCGGACGGTCGGGTCCGGCCAGCAGGTCCAGGGCGACCTTGTAGGCGTCGTACCGGTTGTAGAGAGCGTGGAAGAGACGGCCCTCCGTGGACCGGCCGGCCTCCTGCATCGCCCGGCGCCAGCCGACGACGTGGTCGGCCACCGGGTCGCCGATCAGCGGTGTCGACTCCATGCCGCCCAGGCAGGCGACGTACGGGTGACCGTGCTCCAGGAGGTGGCGGGTCGCGAGCTGCGCGCCGCCGATGTTGTCCGTGACGACCGCCACGTCGTCGATCGTCTCCGGCCGCTCGTGCAGCAGCACCACCCGGGCGTCCCACGCCTCGATCTCGGCGGCCGCCCACTCGCTCGGGCCCTGGCTGACCAGGATCAGGCCGGAGACCCGCATGCCGAGGAAGGCCCGCAGATAGTGGACCTCACGCTCGTCGCGGTAGTCGGAGTTGCCGACGAGAACCATTTTTCCGCGGTCGGCGGCGGCCTGTTCGACCGCGTGGGCCATCTCGGCGAAGAACGGCTGCCGGGCATCGGGGACGATCATGCCTATGAGATCGGTGCGGCGGGACGCCATGGCCTGCGCGACCCGGTCCGGCCGGTAGCCGAGCTCCTTGATCGCGGCGAGGACACGCTCGCGCGTGGCCGGGGCGACCGGCCGGGGTCCGTTGTTGATGACGTAACTGACGACCGCGGTCGAAGTCCCCGCCAGTCGCGCCACATCGTCCCGCGTCACCTTGGCCACGCGCGGCAGTCTACGCGTGGTGACCTACCGCTGGGCAGGCCGTACTGCCTCTTCCTCCCGGGGGGCCGTGTCCGCCACACGGGTGACGGCCGCGGGCGCCGCCTTTTGCCCCGCCTTGACCCTGGCTTCCTCGGCCGCCGCCCGCTCGACCTTCTCGGGAGTCACGAAGCGGTAGCCCACATTGCGTACGGTCCCGATGAGCGACTCGTGCTCGGGGCCGAGCTTCGCGCGCAGCCGCCGTACGTGCACATCGACGGTCCGGGTGCCGCCGAAGTAGTCGTAACCCCACACCTCCTGGAGGAGCTGGGCCCGCGTGAAGACCCGGCCGGGGTGCTGTGCCAGGTACTTCAGCAGCTCGAACTCCTTGAAGGTCAGGTCCAGGACCCGTCCCTTGAGCTTCGCGCTGTACGTCGCCTCGTCGACCGACAGGTCACCGTTGCGGATCTCCATCGGGCTGTCGTCCGAGGTGATCTGCTGGCGGCCGGTCGCCAGGCGCAGCCGCGCCTCGACCTCGGCCGGACCCGCGGTGTCGAGCAGTACGTCGTCGATGCCCCAGTCGGCGGTGACGGCCGCGAGACCGCCCTCCGTCACGACGAGGATCAGCGGACAGCCGGGTCCGGTGGACCGCAGCAGCTGGCACAGCGACCTGACCTGCGGAAGGTCACGGCGGCCGTCGATCAGGATGACGTCGGCACCTGGGGTGTCGACGAGGGCCGGGCCCTCGGCGGGGGCCACCCGCACGCTGTGCAGAAGCAGGCCGAGGGCGGGAAGCACCTCCGTCGACGGCTGGAGGGCATTGGTCAGGAGCAGCAGAGAACTCATCGTCCGCCACCTGCCTGGATCGGACAGTCGTGCACGGTTCGCTCGCCCATTACGTCGGTTCCTCCTCGGTCCCTGCGAGGACGTATGCGGCACTGCTTCGTACGTGCGGCCCCGCGCCCTGGGGCTCGCCCGCGTCATCTGTCCGTAACAACGGTCAGAAAACACAAAAGGACCCGGGGGCAACGTTGCCCAGGTCCTATGCCCAGCAGAATAGCTCACATGAGTTCCGTACCGGAGGGTCGTATCCGCAGATCAATTGTTCCCTTGATCACGCTCGGGTCCCGGCGCGCGTCGTCACGAGGGGATTCACGTGCGGTTTCGCGGACGGTACGGGGGGCGGACGGGCGCTCGGCCCAGCGGTCGGTTCTGCGGGCGGACGACGGGGTCGGGATCGAGGCGCTGTACGAGCCGGCCGCCGGCGCCGCGGACGGTCCGGCGATCGTCGTGGCGCACGGTTTCACCGGGTCGGTGGACCGGCCGGCGGTGCGGCGGGCGGCACGGGTGTTCAGGCAGTACGGCGCCGTCATCACCTTCTCGTTCCGTGGCCACGGCGGCTCCGGCGGGCGCTCCACGGTCGGCGACCGCGAGGTCCTCGACGTGGCGGCGGCGGTCCGCTGGGCGCGCTCGCTGGGGCACGAGCGGGTGGTCACGGTGGGCTTCTCGATGGGCGGCTCGGTGGTCGTCAGACACGCGGCGCTGTACCGGGACCCGGCCCGCGACAGCGGCACGGACGGCGGCCTCGCCCACGGGGGGCGCATGGAAGCGCGCGCGGCGGAAGGAGCGCCGGCGAGCGCCGGCAGTGACCCCGTACGCGCCCAGGGCGACCCCACGCGCGCCGCCGACCGGGGGCCCGGGCGGGCCGGCCGGGACGGTGAGATGTCGGCGCGGGCCGACGCCGTCGTGGCCGTCAGCGCCCCCGCCCGCTGGTACTACCGGGGTACGGCGCCGATGCGGCGGCTGCACTGGGTGGTCACCCGGCCCGCCGGACGGCTCGTGGGGCGCCTCGGGCTCCGTACCCGGATCCACGCCCGGGACTGGGACCCCGTACCGCTCTCGCCGGTCGAGGCGGCGGCCGGGCTCGGCGCGACGCCGCTGCTGGTCGTGCACGGCGACCGTGATCCGTACTTCCCGCTGGACCACCCGCGGGCGCTCGCGGCGGCGGCCGACGGGAGCGAACTGTGGATCGTGCCCGGCATGGGGCACGCCGAGAACGCGGCCGAGGAGACACTCCTCACCCGCATCGGCGCCTGGCTCACAGCGGCATAGCCCATCATGGAAGCCGACGAAAGGAGCGCCGCTATGGCAGTGGGCACCATCCGCTTCTGGGCGGCGGCCAAGGCCGCCGCCGGCACCGCAGAGGAGCCGTACACGGCCGGGACACTGGCCGAGGCGCTCGACGCGGTCCGCGAGCGGCACCCCGGGGAGCTGACGCGCGTACTCCAGCGGTGTTCGTTCCTCATCGACGGCGACCCCGTCGGGACCCGCGGTCATGAGACCGTACGGCTGGCCGAGGGCGGCACGGTCGAGGTGCTCCCGCCGTTCGCAGGAGGATGACCCCCACACCATGAGCAACCAGCAGCCCTACCCGTACGACGGCCGCGACGCACGCGACGGCTACGAGGAACAGCGCCCGTCCGCGCAGGAGCCGTACGCCCCCCAGGCCCAGGAGCCCTACACCCAGACCTGGGAGGGCCAGACCTGGGACACCCAGTTCCAGCCGGTGCAGCAGCCGCTCCAGCAGCCCTACCGGCCGCAGGACCCCGCCCCGGGCACGGCCGCCGCCGACGACACGGCGTACCTCTCGGCCCAGAACGGCGCGTACCCGCTGCCGCCCGAGCCGTCCGGGTCGTACGCCCCGTACCCGGCCGGCCAGACGGCGCACGAGCCCCCGGCGGCGGCGTACGAACCGGCATCCGCCGCTTACGAGCCCGCACCGGCGGCCCACCAGCCGGCGCCCGCCGCGTACGAACCCGCGTCCGGCGCCTACGCGCCCGCGGCGGCGGCGTACGAACCCGCCCACGCCACCACGGCGGCCCCCGCGCCCCAGCCCGCCGCCACTGGATCTGCGGCGTACAGCCCGCCCACGACCGGCGGCAACAGTCGCATCACCGACGCCCAGCGCGCCCGCGCCGAGGGCCGGTCGCCGATCATCGCGCCCGGCATGCAGCCGGCCGCGCTGACCGCCGTGCTCGCGCTGCTGCTGGCCGGCGCCGCTGCCGTCGGCCAGTACGCACTCGTCGTACCGCTCGTGCTGCTCCAGGCCGTCACCGCCGCCGGCTGGTTCCGGCTCAACGGCATGTGGCCCGCCCGCCAGGGCATCGCCCTCGCCTTCCTCGGCGGCGTGACCGCGGACATCGCGCTGCTGGCCGTCGACGCCGCGCACGCGCCCGCCGCGATCATCGGCACGCTCGGCGTCTGGGTGCTGCTCACGCTCGTACTCCAGCTCCGCAACCGCGCTTCCGCCGACGAGCGGATGTACGGCCTGACCGCCACCGTCACCTCGGCCGCCCTCGCCGTCATCGCCGCAGGTCACCTCGCGGCGGCCCCCGAGGCCGTGACCGTGGGCGGCGTGGCCGTCGCCGTCGCCGTACTGGCCCGCGCGCTGCCGCTGTCCGGCATCGCCTCCGTGGCCGTCGCGCTGCTCGCCGCCGCCGGCGCCGGGATCGCGGCGGGCGGGATGACGGACCTGGGGGCCCAGGGCGCGCTGCTGGGGCTCGCGGCCGGGGTGTGCGCGCTGGTCGGCCTGCGCGTGGCCAGCTACGACTACCCCTCGCGGTTCGTCCACATGACGGCGGGAGTCGCGCTGCCGCTGACCGCCGCCGCGCCCGCCGTTTACCTGATCGGCAGGGCCATCGCCTGACCCCTGTGATTACCTGTCAGTAGGGTCGCGATCGTCAAGGGGGCTTGGGCGAGTGCGACGAATCACACGAGTTGTGGGGGACCTGTAAGCCATGCGTGCACTGCGAATACTGCTGGTCGTCGCCGTGATCCTCGGCGGCATCTTCGTCGTCGTGGACCGCCTCGCGGTGAACTACGCCGAGTCCGAGGTCGCCAAGCGCGTCCAGAGCCGGCAGGGTCTGACCGGCGAACCCGACGTGGCGATCAAGGGATTCCCGTTCCTGACCCAGGTCGCCGCCAAGCACCTCGACCAGGTCGATGTGACCGTCGAGGGCGTCGAGGCGAGCGCGGAGGGCCGCAGGGTCCGGATCAGTGAGATGACCGCCGAGCTGCACGACGTGCGCGTGAGCGGCAGCGTCAGCGGCTTCTCCAGCGCGACGGCGGACCTGGCGACCGGCACGGCGCGCGTCTCGTACGAGGACCTGTCGCAGGCCTCCGAGAGCGGGTTCCCGGTGGCGTACGGCGGCAACGGCAAGGTGAAGGTCACCGGTTCCGTCGAAATCCTCGGCCGCGAGATCACGCGCAGTGTGCTGTCGAGCGTGAGCGTGGTCGACGGCGGCACGCTCCGGGTGCGGGCGGACGAGGTCCCGGGCGAGGGCCTCCCCGGTATCGAGGAGAAGGTGCGCGAAAAGACCGACTTCGACCGGCGGATCGGCGGGCTGCCCGAGGGCCTGAAGCTGGAAAAGGCCGAGGCGACGAAGGACGGGCTGGAGATCTCCGTGACCGGCACGAACGTGGGTCTCGCCGGATAGTGAGACGGCGGCGTCCGCCCCTCAGGCAGTGGGCGGACGCAGACCGTGCGCGGGCCCGGAACGACGCCCCGTCACCGGCACGTCGTCCCGCATCGCGGACGATCGCGTCTCAGTATCCGACACGCCGGTGACATGCCGGTCGTGACCTCCCTACGATCGGTCCCATGCAGCAGCGACAGGCGGACCTCACGAAGCGGCGGGCAGTAGACCTGTGCCGCGTCGCCGCCATGCTCTGTCGAACTGCCTGAGCGGGTTCTGGCCGGCACCGTCCGGCACCCGCCTTCCCCCGGCCCCCCCGACCGACCGAACTGGTGCAGTCGAAGTCAGGGCCACCCCCCGTGCGGTCGTACGCCGCCCTGTTCCACGTATCGGCGTACCCGCACAGCCCCTCGCGCATAACCGCCGCACACTGCCCCGGAGGAGAACAGCATGAGCCGCAGCGACGTCCTGGTCGACGCAGACTGGGTCGAGGCCCACATCGAGGACCCGCAGGTCGCCATCGTCGAGGTGGACGAAGACACCTCGGCGTACGAGAAGAACCACATCCGTAACGCGATCCGCATCGACTGGACCAAGGACCTCCAGGACCCGGTCCGCCGCGACTTCATCGACCAGGCCGGCTTCGAGAAGCTCCTGTCCGAGAAGGGCATCGCGAACGACACCACGGTGGTCCTCTACGGCGGCAACAACAACTGGTTCGCCTCGTACGCCTTCTGGTACTTCAAGCTCTACGGCCACCAGGACGTCCGCCTGCTCGACGGTGGCCGCAAGAAGTGGGAACTCGACTCCCGCGACCTGGTCGCCGAGGTCCCGCAGCGTCCGGCCACGCAGTACAAGGCCCAGCCGCAGGACACCTCGATCCGCGCCTTCCGCGACGACGTCGTCTCCGCGATCAACAACCAGAACCTCGTCGACGTGCGTTCTCCCGACGAGTTCAGCGGCAAGCTGCTCGCCCCGGCCCACCTCCCGCAGGAGCAGTCGCAGCGCCCGGGCCACGTCCCGTCCGCCCGCAACATCCCGTGGTCGAAGAACGCCAACGACGACGGCACCTTCAAGTCCGACGAAGAGCTCAAGGCCCTGTACGAGGCCGAGCAGGTCGACCTGGCGAAGGACACCATCGCGTACTGCCGCATCGGTGAGCGCTCCGCGCTCACCTGGTTCGTCCTGCACGAGCTGCTCGGTGTCGACAACGTCAAGAACTACGACGGCTCGTGGACCGAATACGGCTCGCTGGTCGGCGTGCCGATCGAGCTCGGCGCCAGCAAGTAACCCCTCTCGCCTGCGACTTGAAGGACGGATTCAACATGTGTGGAGCAAAGGCCGGCGGCCCCGACGCCTCGACGATCAAGCCCGGTGAGACCACCATCCAGGGCAGCGTGACCCGCGACGGCGAGCCCGTCACCGGCTACGTCCGCCTCCTGGACTCGACCGGCGAGTTCACCGCCGAGGTCCCGACCTCGGCCACGGGCCAGTTCCGCTTCTACGCGGCCGAGGGCACGTGGACCGTGCGCGCGCTCGTCCCCGGCGGCACGGCGGACCGTACGGTCGTCGCTCAGACGGGTGGCCTCGCGGAGGTCGCGATCGCGGTCTGACGACGCGCTTTCTACCGGCCGAAGGGCCGCACCCCAGGGGGTTGGACGCTTTCCTGGACCGGGTGCGGCCCTTCGGTCGTACCGTGGAGGTATGTACGAGCGGCGGCGGCACGCCTACTTCCTGCTGATGGGCGGATGCGTCTTCCTCTTCGTTTCCGCCTGGGCCTTCGTGCGGCTGTGGTCCGTGCCGGCGGCCGTGGCGATGTGCTTCGTCGCCATGGTCATTCCGCCCGTCGCGGCGGTGGTCGCCAACCGGCGGGGGCCGGACGACCGCTGGTGGGACGATCCGTCCGGGGACCCGAGGTCGGACGAGTGGTGGGACGAGCTGGACGGCAAGAAGCGCCGTCGGTAGACCGTCGGCGGGAGCGGGCCGTCAGTAGACGAGGGACTGGACGCCGTCCGCCATGATCTCGCTGACGAAGACCTGCGCACCCGCGATCCGCACGCCCTCGATCACGTCCTTCTCGGTGATCTCGCGCCGCGCCGCGCACTGCGTGCACAGCGTGATCTGTCCGGCCGCGTTGATCGACTCGAACAGATCCGGCAGCGGCGCCGCGTGCGGCAGTTCGAACTCCTCCGCGCGTCCCGGCAGCGCGAACCACGCGGACTCCCCGGTCAGCCAGAGCGAGACCTCGACCCCGCTGGCGACGGCTACCGCCGCCACCGTGAACGCCTGCGAACACCGCTCGGGGGCGTCGGCCCCGGCGGTCACCTTGATCACGAGCTTCTTCGCCATGTCCGAACTGTAATCCGCCGCTGTGCAACCGAGGCCGCCCCTCACTGGTCTGTAATGCGCCGCAGGTTATGGAACCTGCGCTTCAGGTCTCGTGGGGGGACCCCCTTGGAAGCTCAGCAAACCGTTCCTGAACAGCAGGAACCAGCAGAATCGCGGGCATCGGCGGAGCCGGCGGACGACCGCCCCGCAGGAACCGCGCCCCGCGTCCGCCCTCGCGGCCGTACGACCCTGATCATCGCCGCCGCCGCGGTGCTCGGCATCGTCGGCGGCGGCGCCGTCGGCTACACCGTTCAGGCCGAGCGCCCGCCGGTACCGCTGCCCGCGCTGGCGCAGGCCGGTCTGGCGTACCCCGACAAGGCCCTGCCGCAGGGCAAGGAGCCGGAGCCGCTGTCGGCCAAGGAGGACCGTCGGGTCAGGACGGACGGCGACCTGCGCAAGCGGCTCGTGCCGAAGCCCGCGGGTGCGCGTACGGCCGACAAGGACTGGCTGGAGGACGGCTGGGTGGACCTCGCGTCGTACGCCCTCGACTTCGAAAGCGAGGACTACATGTTCGGGGAGCTCACCGGCGCTGATTTCCGGCGGATCGCGGCTGTCGCCTGGAAGCAGGACGCGCACCGTGAGGTGAACGTCCGGCTCGTCCAGTTCCGGGCAGGTCCTCTGCCCGGCGCGGCGGAGCATGCCGAGGGCCAGCACAGCTACATGCCCGAAACCGAGGACGGCGCGGGCAATGGCGGCGAGGCGCTCAAGGGCAGCGGCAACGGCCGCTACTACCTCTACAAGGTCACGCGGAAGGCCGGGTACCTGCCGCAGTACCGTGCCCGCGCCATTTTCCAGCGCGGCGACGTCATGGCCGACATCAACATGTTCGACAGCAAGAAGATCAGCAAGAGCGACATCCGCCTGCTGGCCGAGCGGCAGCTGGAGCGCCTGTGAACAAGAAACTGACGCGCCGGATCCTTGGCACGGCGCTCCCGGCTGTCCTGCTGGCCGGCGCCGTGGGCGGTGGGCTGGCATACATCCGGCACACCGTCGACTCCGCGGACGTCACCGCCCGCACCACCGTGTGGGAGCGGACCGACGCCGAGCCCGGCAAGGACCCGGCGGGCGACGTCGGCCGGGGCAAGGACTCGACCGGGCTCAGCAAGCTGCTGCTGCCCGTACCCGACGAGTACCGCCTCGGCCCCGACATCGACGCGTACGGAAACGACAGCGAGCTCAGCAGCACGCAGGCGGTGGCTCTCCTCAAGGAGAGCGGGCGCGGAGCCTCCGGCAGCCAGCGCAGGGAGTACGAGAGGAGGATCGACAAGCTGGGTGTCCAGGGGATCGCCATGCGGTCGTACACCTCGGGCGAGGGTGACCTCGTCGTGCGCACCGAGATCGTCCGGATGAAGGACAAGAAGAAGATCCACGATCTGTACGGACTCCGGACCGAACTGCTCAATTTCTTCGACGTGCCCAAGGGGCCCGAGATCAAGGGCCACCAGAAGGCCCACTGCGTGATGTCGGCCCCGGCCGACGGACTGACCGGGACGGACCCGGAGTCGAAGCTCGGCGGGATGGCGTGCATGGCGTACGACGACGAGCTGTTGGTCAGCGTTGTCGCCTCGGGAACCGAGCCGTTCGCGAAGTCCGCCGTCGCGGAACTGGTGAAGGACCAGCTCGACCACATCGTGTCCCCGGGGGAGTACATATGACCGAGCAGCTCACGCCCCCGGCGGTGTCCGACGAGGTGCTCGTGGAGGCCGCCACCGCGCCGGCACCTGCGCCGGCACCTGCAGCTGCGCCGCCCCGCAGGGTGTTGCGGGCCGTGGCCCGGTGGACCGCCGCCGTGCTCGTCTGCGGGGGCCTGGGCACCGGCACCGCCTTCGCGATCGCCGGGCTGGAGCGCGCCGACGTACCCGGGCTGGCCACCGAGCACGACGGCCGCTGGGACTATCCCGCGCTGTCGATGCCCGCGCTGCCGGCCGGGTCCCCGCGCCCTTTCAACGAGGGCAACCGCGGTGAGATCCACCACGCCGACCTGCGCGAACTCCTGTTGCCCCTCCCGTCCGGTGCCGAGCGGGACAAGGAACTCGACGGCGGCTGGGTCGCCCCGGAGCGCTATACGGCGGCGTACGAGAAGGACAAGCGGGCCGAGCTGGAACTGGCCCTGTCCGACTACGCCGTTCGGCATGTCGCGGCACGCGGCTGGACCATGCCCGACGGCACCACCTCCCGGGTCCATCTGCTGCGGTTCAACTCGGTCGGGATCGCTGAGCGCTTCAAGGACCACGTGATCGGTGTCGGTCTGGACGGCGGCGTCCCGCTCGCCGGGTCGCCGGAGTTCGAGATCGATCCCGAGTGGGCGAGCTCGGGCCTGGTGGAGAACACCGCGGCGTACCTCTTCGCGGAGAAGAAGCCGTACGAGGGAGAGCAGATCCGGCTGGCGTACATCCAGTCCGGCGACACGGTCGCGCTGATCACGCACTCCAGGAAGGGCGGCGCCGCCGAGGTGCCGTTCCACCAGTCGGTGATTCTGCAGAACCAGCTGCTCGGCTGAAGCCCCCGCACGGCCGTGCCGGGCCCCGCCGACTAAGCTGGGGCCCGGCCCCCGTACTGCCCACCGCTCATGCAAGGAGCAACCCCGTGCTGACGATTTTCTTCGAAGCCCTGCTGGTTCTGGTCTGTGTCGGTGTTCTCGCCTTCACCGGCCTGGCCGTGAAGAAGCTCTACCAGGGTCAGCGCTAGCCCACCCCTCCCCTCACAGATCGCCTGAGCAGCTCATGATCGAGATCCCGTCCGACCTCCACCCGGACCTTGTCCCCCTCGTCTTCCTCCTCGGTAACTGGGAGGGTGCGGGCGTCTTCGACTTCCCTGGTGACGAGAAGGCCAACTTCGGCCAGGAAGTCACCTTCACCCACGACGGCCGGGACTTCCTCGAGTACGTCTCGCACACGTGGGTGCTCGACAACGAGGGCAAGAAGGTCCGGCCGCTGGAGAGCGAGTCCGGTTACTGGCGCATCGACAAGAACCGCAAGGTCGAGGTCGTCATGAGCCGCGACCACGGTGTCGTCGAAATCTGGTACGGCGAGCTGGCCGACCAGAAGCCGCAGATCGACCTGGTGACCGACGCCGTCGCCCGCACCGCCGCTTCGGGGCCGTACACCGGTGGCAAGCGTCTCTACGGGTACGTCAAGAGCGACCTGATGTGGGTCGGCGAGAAGGCCACCCCGGACGTCGAGCTCCGCCCGTACATGTCGGCGCACCTGAAGAAGGTCGTCGACCCGAGCGAGTGGGCGAAGGACCTGAAGGACCTGCCCGACGACGGCATCGCCTTCTTCAAGTAGGCGGACCGGGCGGACGTACCGTCGGTCGCTCGCCGCGCTGCCTACACTGGGCACGTGGTGAGCACCGACTGGAAAAGCGACCTGCGGCAGCGCGGCTACCGGCTGACGCCCCAGCGCCAGCTTGTCCTGGAGGCCGTGGACGCCCTGGAGCACGCGACGCCGGACGACATCCTCGTCGAAGTGCGCAAGACCGCGTCCGGCGTGAACATCTCCACCGTGTACCGGACCCTGGAGCTCCTGGAGGAGCTGGGTCTGGTCAGCCACGCGCATCTGGGGCACGGAGCCCCGACGTACCACCTGGCGGACCGCCATCACCACATCCACCTGGTCTGCCGCGACTGTACGAACGTGATCGAGGCCGACATCGCGATCGCCGCGGACTTCACGGCCACGCTGCGCGAGACGTTCGGCTTCGAGACCGACATGAAGCACTTCGCGATCTTCGGGCGGTGCGAGAAGTGTGCCGCCGACGCTTCGGCGGAGACCTCGGCCGAGACGTCCGCGGAAGCTTCAACTACCGAGTCGTAGGCTGGCACGTATGAAGAGTCCCCTGCTGTCCCTGCCCGGCGCCGTCCCCGCCGAAGGGCGCGACGAAGGCGTCGCCGCGCACTACGGAGACCTGTTCCGCGAGCAGCGCGCGCTCGCCGGCGGCACCGGTTTCGTCGATCTGTCCCACCGCGGCGTCGTCACCGTCACCGGCGACGACCGGCTGAGCTGGCTCCACCTCCTGCTCACGCAGCACGTCAGTGACCTTCCGGCCGGCCACGCCACCGAGGCGCTGATCCTCTCGGCGCACGGTCACGTCGAGCACGCCATGTACCTCGTCGACGACGGCGAGACGGTGTGGATGCACGTCGAGCCGGGTACTCAGGGCGACCTCATCGCGTACCTGGAGTCGATGAAGTTCTTCTACCGGGTGGAGACCGCAGACCGGACCGAGGACTTCGCGGTCGTCCACCTCCCGGCCGGTTCGATCACCGACGTGCCCGAAGGCGTGGCCGTACGGGAGACCTCGCACGGCCGTGACCTCTTCCTGCCGCGCGGTGAGCTGGAGGCGTACGCCGAGGCCCACGGCCCGGCGGTCGGCATCCTGGCGTACGAGGCCCTGCGCGTCGAGGCGCACCGGCCGCGCCTCGGCTTCGAGACGGACCACCGCACCATCCCGCACGAGCTGGGCTGGATCGGCAGCGCCGTACACCTCCAGAAGGGCTGCTACCGGGGCCAGGAGACCGTGGCCCGGGTGCAGAACCTGGGGAAGCCGCCTCGGCGGCTCGTCTTCCTGCACCTGGACGGCAGCGATGTGCTGCTGCCCGCGCCGGGTACGCCGTTGCGGCTCGCGACGGACGGCGAGGAGGGGCGCCAGCTCGGGTTCGTCACGACGTCGGCGCGCCACCACGAGCTGGGGCCGATCGCGCTCGCGCTGGTCAAGCGCAATGTGCCGGTGGACGCGGAGCTGCTGGCGGGGAACACGGCGGCGGCGCAGGAAGTCGTCGTAGAGCCGTAGGGCGGTCCTCGGGTTCGTCAGATTCCGTCAGATCCGTCAGATTTCGATCAGGACCGTGAACGGGCCGTCGTTCGTGAGGGAGACCCGCATCTCTGCTCCGAAGCGGCCCGTCTCCACGCGCGCGCCCAGCGCGCGGAGCTGCGCGACCACCTCGTCCACCAGCGGTTCGGCGATCTCGCCCGGGGCCGCGGCGTTCCAGGTCGGGCGGCGGCCCTTGCGGGCGTCCCCGTAGAGGGTGAACTGTGAAATGACCAGAAGTGGCGCATTCACATCGGAGCAGGACTTCTCGCCCGCAAGGATCCGAACCGACCAGAGCTTCCGGGCGAGCTGTGCGGCCTTGTCCGTTGTGTCCCCGTGGGTGACTCCCACCAGCACACACAGGCCTTCGCCCACGATTTCGCCGACCGTTTGTCCGGCCACGACGACGCTCGCGCCGTCGACCCTCTGCACCACTGCACGCATGCGGCCCAATCTATCCGGGGCTGAACGGGCGTAGAGCGCCTGCGTATCCGTCGCCAGGAGTGGCACGATGCACGGAGGCGGTGCGCGCCCCGCACCGGTCGAGGGGACGGAACACATTCATGAGCACACCTGGCGCCGGGCAGCCGCCCGGGCCCGTACCGATGCCGATGAGCCGGATGACGTCTTCCGCCTCCGCGGCCCGACCACCCGCGCAGCGGACCGGCGAGGGCATGAGCAGTGGCCTGCCGGTGCCGGACCGGAAGAAGAAGAGCGATCTCGGTGTGCTGCGGCTGCCGGAACTGCGCGGTCTGCGCCGTGACTCTCAGCGGGACGAGGCGGACCTCAGCTATGTACGGCGTCTGCTGCACGGGCGGATCGACATTCTGCGGGCCGAGCTGGCCCGGCGTACGGGGCCGGAGTCCCCTGTCGTCGAGCGGCTCTCGGAGATCCTCGCGGACGCCCCTTCGAGCCACCGCTCCTCCGCTCGGCACGTCACGATGTCCACGCCGCACAGCGAGGAGTTCCGGCTGCTGGCAGCCGAGATGCTGACCGACGTGGAGCTGTCGGACCTGGCCGCCCGTACGGACGAGGAGCTGCACGCGGCGATGGGGCGGCTGGTCCGTTACGAGCAGCAGGTCTCGCGGCGCCGGCAGCAACTTCAGCGGACGGCGGACGATTGCAGTGCGGAGATTGCCCGCAGGTACCGTGATGGGGAAGCACAAGTAGACGACCTGCTGACCTGAGGCTGCGATCCGGCCTTGCGGGAGCCTGGTCTCTTCCCGTCCCCGGAAGGTCGAGATGTCCTCCAGCACCGCTGCCGCCATGCCCCCGGTCATATCCCCGGTCCTCGCGGAAGTCGTCCGTTCCGGCTTCGTCGAGGGCCATCACCGGGGTTCGCTGGTCGTTCTGGCGACGGACGGCAGTGTGGAGCTGGCGGTCGGAGACCCGTACGCGCCGGTCTTCCCGCGCTCCAGCAACAAGCCGATGCAGGCGGCTGCGATTCTGCGCGCCGGACTCGACCTCTCGGGGGAGCGGCTGGCGCTGGCGGCCGCGAGCCACTCGGGGGAGCCGTTCCAGCTCGATCTCGTACGGAAGATGCTGGCGGAGGCCGGGCTCGTGGAGGCGGACCTCCAGACCCCGCCGGACCTGCCGCTGGACCCGGCGGAGGCGGAGTCGTACCTGGCGGCGGGCGGTGTGCGGGAACGGCTCACGATGAACTGCTCGGGCAAGCACGCGGCGATGCTGGCGGTGTGCGGCCTGAACGGGTGGGACCCGGCCTCGTACCTGGACCCGGCCCATCCGCTGCAGCAGCTCGTGCTGCGGGTGGTCGAGGAGGCCAGTGGCGAGCGCGTCACGGTGGTGGGCACGGACGGGTGCGGGGCGCCTCTGATGGCGATCAGCCTGGTCGGGCTGGCGACGGCGTTCCGCGGATTCGTGCTGGCCGAGCCGGGCTCGGCCGAGCGACGCGTCGCGGACGCGATGCGCGCACACCCGGAGTACGTCGCCGGTACGCGGCGCCCCGACACCTGGCTGATGCGCGAGGTGCCGGGCGCGCTGTCCAAGATGGGCGCCGAGGCGGTCCAGGCGGTGGCCCTGCCGGACGGCCGCGCCCTCGCGTTCAAGGTCGACGACGGCGCCACGCGCGCCCTGGGGCCGGTGCTGGCGCGGGCGCTGCGGCGGCTCGGGGTGGACGGGCCGGTGGTGGAGCGGATCGGACGCGCGCCGCTGATGGGCGGGGCGGCCGAGGTCGGGGAGATACGCGCGACGTTCTGAGGCTGCGGGGGCCTGTGGTCGTGCGGGCGTTTTCAGGGTGCGGGGGCCTGTGGTGGGGCGGGCGTTCTGAACGCGCGGGGCCTGAAATGGTGCGGCGTTGCGAGGGCGCGGGGCCTGTCGTCGTGCGTGCGGAAAAGCGGGCGACAGGCCGTGTGCGGTGTGCATAGCGTGGTGCGTATGAGTGTCGACGTCCGTGCGGTCACCGAGTCCGAGTTCCCCGACTGGGTTCGCGCCCTTGCCACCGGCTTCCTCCGGGCGCCCGTCTTTCCCCAGGACGAGGTGGCGGAGCGCCTGCCGCACATGGGCCTGCCCCGGATGCAGGGCGCCTTCGACGACGGGCGCTGCGTCGCGACGTACCGCTCCTTCGCGCAGGAGCTCACGGTGCCGGGCGGTGCGGCGGTCGCCGCGAGTGCCGTGTCGAACGTGACGGTGTCGCCGACGCACCGCCGCCGCGGGCTGCTCAGCCGGATGATGGACGCGGACCTCGCGGCGGCGAAGGAGCGCGGGGACGTGCTCTCGACGCTGATCGCCGCCGAGTACCCGATCTACGGGCGGTACGGCTTCGGGCCCGCCGCCTCGGTCACCGAGTGGGAGATCGACGTGCCCCGGACCGGGCTCGACGCGCGATGGGCCGGGCCCGACGACGGGGGCCGGGTCGATCTGGTCGACGGGGCCGACGTACGCAAGCTCGGACCCGAGCTGCACGAGCGCTTCCGCGCGGGGCAGCACGGCGCGATCGACCGCAACGAGCGCTGGTGGCAGCTCAACACGGGACAGGTGGTGATGTCGTACCAGCCCTGGACCGAGCCGTTCTACGCCGTCTACCGGTCGGCGCACGGTGAGGTGGAGGGGCTCCTGGTCTACCAGGCCGACGAGAAGTGGGGCGACGCCAAGCAGCCGCTGAACACGGCGAACGTACGCGACATGATCGCGGTGTCGCCGGCGGCGGAGCGCGCGCTGTGGCACTTCGTCTGCGCCGTCGACTGGATCACGACCGTACGGTCCGGATACCGCGCGGGTGACGATCTGCTCCCCCTCCTGCTCCCGGACCCCCGGGCCGCCAGGGTCGTGACCCAGGCGGACTTCCTGTGGGTGCGGTTGCTGGACGTCGTACGGGCCCTGGAGGCTCGTACGTACGCGGTGCCCGCCACGCTCGTACTGGAGGTGCACGATGCGGCGGGGCTGGCCGGCGGGCGGTTCCGGCTGGATGCCTCGGCGGACGGCGCGGTGTGTGCCCCGTCGGCCGGGTCGCCCGATCTGACGCTGGATGTGCGGGAGTTGGGGGCGCTGTACCTGGGCGAGGAGTCCGCCGCGCGGCTTGTCGCGCTCGGCCGGGTCACGGAGGAGTCGGCGGGCGCCGCCGCCATTGCCGACGCCCTGTTCCACACGCCCAGGCGACCGTGGTGCCCGGACATCTTCTGATCGCGCTCCTGTCTGATCGCGCTCCGGTCTGATCCGCTCCGGCCTGATGCGGGCTCCGGCCCTGCTCCGTTTCCCGGTCTCAGCCGAAGGCGGGTTGGAGCAGCAGGACGAGAACGACGGCGCCGATGCTCAGGCATGCCGTGTTCTTGGCCTTGACGCCGATGGACAGCAGGGCGACGGCCACCAGGCCCATCGCGCCGAACTGCCACTCGATGATCTCTTCGACGGTGAAGAAGAGTGCTGCGAGGAGGATGGCGACGAGCGGCATGGCGGTCCCTCCCTGGGATGTGCCGGTGTAGCCCACTTGGCGGCTGATCGGCCAACTCTGGGCGAGTGGTACGTACTCTCGCCATGTTGTGAAAGTTGGTGACCAACTAGGTGGGTTGTCCCCTGCGTGGACCGGGAAGTAACCATTCCGCCCACAACTCGCCCTGGATGGCGTGAAGTTGGAGCCGCACCGCGTCATGCCGCCGGTCCGGTCACCTGCATCGCGATGACCACGGCCCCGACGCCCGCGCAGGCGGGGCTTCTGGCCTTGACGCCGATCGCGATGAGCAGAAGGCCCACCGCGGCGCATGCGCCGTACTGCCATTCGGCGAACTTTTCGAACCCGACGACGACGATGGCGGCGAGCAGCAGGAGTGCGGGCATGGCGGTCCCTCCTCGGGGGCGGGGTGGGGAGATGGGTGGCGGCCTCACCAAGTTTCGATAGTTGGCGACCAACTACACTGTTTTACTGCCCAGTTGGAAGCGATTCATAAACAACTTTCAAACAACTCCCATTAGATGGTGGGAAGTTGTAGCGTCGAGTTGTGACCCAGGAGAACGCGACAGTGAACGGCGGAAAGCTCTCGTACCGGCAGGTGGCGGATGCCCTGCGGGAGCGCATCCGGACGGGTGATCTCAGGGCCGGGGACCACATGCCGACCCAGTCACGCCTGGCCGACGAGTTCGGTGTCGAGCGCGGCACGGTCCGCCAGGCGCTGCGGATCCTCCAGAACGAGGGCCTGCTGACGGACGTCACCCGGGGAGCGCCGGCCCGCATCGCGGGCGCGCTGCCCGCCGTTCCGACGCCCCTGGAGCAGGCTCAGCCGACGATGGTCAGCCTCGGGCCGCGCATCACGACGGCTTTCGCGTCCCCGCACGTCCGCATAGACGCGCTCAGTCTGACGTCGGAGTCCCTGACGATCGCCCTGGGCGAGCCGCTGCGGCTCGTGCACGAGGGCCGCTTCACACCCGAGACCATCGAGGCCCGCATCCTGCTGCCGAGCCGGGACATCACGCTGGCCTTTCCCACGGCGGTCGAGGACCCGTCGGACGACGGCCCTGTGCACTCGCGCTGGCTGGCGCAGCGGAATTCCCAGGGTCAGGTACTGCGGCACAACCTGCTGGCGCTGCGGCGGTCGCACGGAGTCGATGTGCGGGTCACTTTCCGGGCCCTGCCTTTCACCCCGCCGGTCAAGCTCTATCTCCTGAACGACTCCGAGGCCCTGTTCGGGTACTACATGATCACCAAGCGGGAGGAGGAGATCGACGACGTGACGACGGAGATGTACGACACCCTCGGCCTCAAGTCACTGCTGTTCTCCTTCAGTTCGGGCGAAGGGCCGCGGAACGCCAAGTTCGTCGAGCAGTCGCAGAAGTGGTTCGACGCACTCTGGAACACCATCACGTCGGACCTGACACTCTCCTAGTGACTTCTGACGCGACTCATATCGAACAGGTGGCATCTGTGATCGAGAAGCTGCGGGATCTGATCACGGGTGCGGAATGCGTGCTCTTCGACTTCGACGGTCCCATTTGCCGGCTCTTCGCGGGCCACCGGGCCCACCACGTGGCGGACAGCCTGGTCGACTGGCTGGAGAAGCGCGGCCGGCATGTCCTGCTGACGGAGGAGGAGCTGGCCTCGGACGACCCGCACGACGTCCTGCGGGCCGTGGCCCGGATCCGTCCCGGCAGCGAGCTGGTCGAGGCGCTGGAGGAGGAACTCACCCGCGAGGAACTCCGCGCCACCGCCACCGCCTGGCCCACCCCCTACGCCGACGCGCTGATACGCACCTGGAGCGCGGTCGGCAGCCGCCTCGCGATCACGACGAACAATTCCCCGCTGGTGGCGGAGCAGTACCTGACCGGCCGGGGCCTGGCCGGCTGCTTCACCCCGCACATCTACGGCCGTACGCCCGACCTCAGCCGCCTGAAGCCGGACCCGGACTGCCTCAACCGCGCCCTGACGGCGCTGGACGCGCGCGCCGACGCCGCCCTGATGATCGGCGACACCCCGTCGGACCTGTTCGCGGCGCGGGAGGCGGGAGTGCGCTTCCTCGGTTACGCCCGCGACGAGGGACGCGTGCGGCGGCTGCGCCGGGCGGGTGCCGAGGTGGTCGTGGGTGACCTGGAGCCGGTGCTGGAGCTGGTACGGGCGACGGCGGCCCGGGCCTGACGGGGCGGTCCCGATCCGGTTCGGCTCGTACGGAACCCGAGGGGCACCCAGCGGCACACGATCGGCCTAAGCGCCCGCAGCCGACGGCGCGGCCCCCGGATGTGGCGGCTATCGTGTGCGCATCGCCATCGACGTCCACGCGCGAGTATTCAGGAGCGGCCCGTGGGTAGGTCCCCTACGGCCGTCTTCGGGGCTTCGAACCCCACCGCACCGCTCATCTACGACGCCTTCGTGCGCGACGCCGTGCGCGAGGGTGTGTTGGCGCGTGGGCACCACAACCGAAACTTCCTCGTCCGGCTGACCGAACCCATGGCACGGCTCGTGGACCGCGAGCCCGGTGCGCCCGTCATCGTGCGCGTGCGGGTTCCCGAAGCGCTCCCGGTCGCCGTCAGGACCTGGCAGGACGAGTCCCGGATCCTCGGCGCCGTCCGGAAGTTCCTGCCCCATGTGCCCCAGTGCCTGGCCCGACGCGGCACCACCGCTGTGCATAGTTATGTGGAGGGTGTTCCTCTCGCCAGCGTGTGCGAGAACGGCGAACAGGTCGACTCGCGGCTGGTCCAGGCACTGGCCGGGCTTCTCGCCCGGACCGTCGTGCCGCGTCGTGAGGACGTGCCCAGACTGCCGCCCGACTGGCCGCGCGACGGGCACAGCCGGTCCTTTCTCCGTAGGCTCGCGCTCCTGACCGACCAGCAGCTCCGCCAGGCCAATGCGGCCGAATTCGGTGGACTGTTCGCCGCGCTCGGAGTGCCCGAGGACGCGATGACGAAGTACGCCGAGCGGGTGCCGCCCATGGTCCAGCGCCCGTTCGGTCTGCTTCACGCGGATCTCCATCGCGACAACGTGATCGTCACGTGCCCGGGCGGCCCGCCGCTGATCGGCGTCGACTGGGAGCTGGCCACCTATGGCGATCCGCTGCACGACCTGGCCACGCACCTCGTCCGGATGCGGTACCCGGAAAGTCAGCAGGAGGAAGTGAAGCGTGCCTGGTACAGGGCCGTACAACGCATCCGCCCGGAAGCCGCGCGAGGGCTGGACGCCGACCTGCGTCACTACCTGGACTTCGAGCGGGCGCAGTCCGTCTACCCGGATGTGATGCGGGCGGCGCGATCGCTGGGCGCTGGGGCCCGGGCGGCGGGTCTCCGGGAGGCCACCGAGTCGGTGTGGCAGGCCCTGCGTGCTGCCCGTGCTCCGCTGCGGCTGGCAGCCGTTCCTGAGCGTGCCGAGATCGAGAAGATCCTCTTCCGCTGGCACGGGGCGCGTGCCGGGCGTACGGAGCGGGCCCGCGGTCCCAGCCGGTCGCCCGCCGTCTTCTGGGTGGCGGACCCGGCGATCCCGGAAACCCCCGCTTTCCCGGGGGAGGCGGTGGCGGAGGCGCTGGCGTCGGAGGGCGCGGCGCCCGCACAGTGGGTCTTCAAGGGAACGGGACACCTCAACACCGTCGTACGGGTCCCGCGTACCGGTTCCACGGTCGTGGTACGCCGGAAACTGGCGGGCAGCCGCAGGGAACCCTGTTTCCTCGACGAGCACACGGTGCTGAAGGCCCTGGAGGGCCTGGGTGGCGTCGTACGGGCCCCGAAGGTCCTCGCCATGGGGATCAGCGGGCTGTCGGACAGATTTGCGGTGCACTCGTACGAAGCCCCGCCCGGCGGTCACCGCCCGGATCATCCGGTGCACGGCCTGCTGCCGAACGAAGCGGACGACCTCGTCCGGCAGCTGTGCGCCCTCGTGGAAGTCGATGCCACAGCCCTTGACGCGACGATGGGGCCCGGGGGCTTCTACCCGTGGCTCAGCGACCGGCTCGTCGAAATGGTCGCCGCTCTCCCCGAGGAATCCCTGCAACTGGCCCGAGCACTCGGCCTGCCCAGCGCGCAGCGGCTGAAGGAGATCCTGGAGCGGCACACCGTCACTCCGCGCGCCCCGGTCCTGCTGCACGGCGATCTCAACCCCTGGAACCTGGTCCGGGGCGATGCGCCGGGAGGGCTCGTCATCATCGACTGGGAGATGGCGATGGTCGGCGATCCGCTGTACGACCTGGTGCGCCATCTGCACCTGACGCCGCACCGGGCCGAGATCCGCCGACGGATGTACAAGCGCTGGAGCGAGCTCATGGACCACGCGTACGTCGACGGGTGGCAGCAGGACGCGCGCGTCTACCGCTGGATCGAGATCGTGCGTTCCGCGTATGTGGACCTGGACCGCCTGGTGACGGGGGCGAGCCTGGACACCCCCAACGTGCGCCGGGCGGTCGACTCCTACGCGATGACCCTGCAGGCGGCCACGGCCTCACTCGGGCTGCGCGGTGCCAGGATGCAGAACCCCGACCTCGCCCTGGCTCTACGCCGTCCGGCGCCTGAACAGGGCCTCCGACAGGGCGATCGCCACCGTCAGGATTCCCGCGCACCACGCCAGGGCGATCCATGGCGTGTGCCCCACCGGCTCGTTCATGAGCAGGGCCCGCAGGGATTCGATGACCGGGGTGATCGGCTGGTGTTCGGCGAAGCCGTGGAGCCAGGTGGGCATCGTTTCGGTACGGACGAACGCGCTGCTCGGGTAGGGAAGGAAGGAGACGAAGAAGGTGAATCCGCCTGCCGCCTCGGGTGACTTGGCGAGCAGGCCGACGGCTGCCGACAGCCAGGAGAGCGCGGTGATGTACGCGAGGAGGACGGCTGCCGCAGTGAGCCAGTCGGTGAAGGTGGCCGAGGGGCGGAAGCCGATCGCGTGGGCGACGCCCAGGACCAGGGTCGTCGAGACGAGGTTACGGGCGGTGCTGGCCAGCACGTGGCCGGTCAGGATGGGGATGCCGCCGATGTCCAGGGTGCGGAAGCGGTCGATGATGCCGTTCTTCATGTCCTCCGTGACACCCACGGCGGTGGTGGCCGAACCGAAGCCCGCACAGAGCACGAGAACGCCCGGAACGACGTAATTGACGTACTCCGTGCCGGTGTTGATCGCTCCGCCGAAAAGGTAGACGAAGATCAGCATCATCATGACCGGCAGCATCATCGAGGTGATGACGGCGTCCACGTTGCGGCGGCTCAGGCGCAGGGAGCGGCCCGTCATGGTGAGGAGCGCGGCGGCTTCAGGCATGGGAAGGCTCCTCGGCGGTCCGGTGGTTCGTGAGGGACAGGAAGACGTCGTCCAGCGTTGCCGTGTGGACGGAGAAGTGGGCGACGGCCGAGTGGGACGGGTCCATTTCGTCGAGCAGGGCCCGTACGTGGGGTGCCGTGCCGTCCGTCGGGGTCGAGAAGGTGAGGGTCCCGGGGGAGTGGTGGGTGGCGCGCGGGCCGAGCAGGGATGTCGTGTGCAGGTAGGCGGCCCTGGTCGAGAGCGTGACGTCCAGGCGGTGGTCCGCGATGCGGGACTTGAGTTCCGCCGCTGTGCCCTCCGCCACCAGCCGGCCCCGGTCCAGGACCGCGATGCGGTCGGCCAGTTCGTCGGCCTCCTCCAGGTACTGGGTGGTGAGGAACACCGTCACCCCCTGGGCCGAGAGTTCTTGTACGGCCGTCCACAGCTCACGGCGGCTGCGCGGATCCAGGCCGGTCGTCGGCTCGTCGAGGAAGATCACCTCGGGGTTGCCGACCAGACCGGCCGCGAGGTCGAGCCTGCGCCGCATGCCTCCGGAGTACGTCGCGACCAGGCGGTCGCCGGCCTCGGCGAGTCCGAAGCGGTCGAGGAGGTCGGCGGCGCGGGTGCGGGCCTCGGTGCGGGAGAGGCGGGTCAGCCTCGCCATCATGCGGAGGTTCTCCGCACCCGTCTGGCGTTCGTCGACCGCCGCGAACTGCCCGGTCAGGCTGATCGCCCGGCGTACCCGGCTCCGCTCGGCCCGTACGTCGTACCCGGCGACGCGCGCGGTGCCGGCGTCGGCCGTGGTGAGGGTGGCGAGGATGCGCACGGCCGTCGTCTTGCCCGCGCCATTGGGGCCGAGGAGCGCGAAGACGCTGCCCGGGGCGACGGACAGGTCGATGCCCGAGAGGACGGTCTGCTTCCCGTAGGACTTGGTGAGGGCGGTGGCTTGGACGGCGGGTTGCTCTGGCATGGGTGTGTTCCCCGTTCAGCGTTCTGCGTATGACATACGCGCTACTGTGTAAGGGTTACGCAGAACTAGGATGGCCGTCAAGGGAGCAGGGCGGCAGGGGAGCGTGGATGAGCGACGGCAACGGTGGCGGCGGTGACGGTGGTGGCGAGAGCGGCGGCACCGGCCTGCCCGCGAGCCTCGAACTCGCCTGGGGACTGCGGGAGCGCCCGGCGAAGGGGCCGAAGCCCGGGCTGAGCCTGGAGCGGATCGTCGGCGCCGCGGTGGCGGTCGCGGCGGCCGACGGGCTGGCGGCGGTGTCCATGGGCCGGGTCGCC
The DNA here is from genome assembly GCF_053646035.1 of Streptomyces sp. NPDC055287. NCBI lineage: Bacteria > Bacillati > Actinomycetota > Actinomycetes > Kitasatosporales > Streptomycetaceae > Streptomyces > Streptomyces sp. NPDC055287. Next base: position 50,583 of record NZ_JBSHNE010000033.1, read on the forward strand.
AAGGAACTCGGCGCGTCGACCATGTCCCTCTACCGGTACGTCGGCGCCAAGGACGAGCTGTACGTCCTCATGATGGAAGCGGCCCTCGGGGCCCCGCCCGCGCCGCCGGAACCCGGCACCGCCTGGCGTGAGGCGCTCACCCGGTGGGCATGGGCCCAGCGCGAGGTACTGCGCCGCAATCTGTGGGCGCTGCGCATCCCGACCTCGGGGCCGCCGCTCACCCCCAACTCCGTTGCCTGGATGGAGCAGGGGCTGGCCGCGCTGGCCGGCACCGGCATCGGTGAGGGCGAGAAGATCTCGGTGATCCTCCTGGTCAACGGCTTCGTGCGGCAGGAGGCGCAGCTCATGGCGGACCTCGCGGCGGCGAACGCGCGCACGGGTGCGACGACGGAGGAGGTTCTCGGCCGGTACGGCCGGACGCTCGCGAAGCTGGCCGACCCGCTGCGGTATCCGGCGGTTGCGCGGGTGCTGGAGTCCGGGGTGATGGAGCAGCCGGACGATCCGGATTTCGAGTTCGTCTTCGGGCTCGAGCGGGTGCTGGACGGGGTGGAGGCGCTGGTGCGGAAGCTGGCCGGTGGCGGTGAGCAGGGCGGGGCCGGTGAGCAGGGCGGGGGCCGGTGAGGAGGACGGCGCCGGTTGTGGGCTTCCTCCCCGGCGCCGCCCCTTCCGAGGGCCGCTCCCTCCCGACGCCATGAAGCTCCGCCGGCGTCGGAAGCGGCCGTCAGTGGAGGCCCCGCAAGCCCCCCCAACCCCTCGGCCCCACCTCTCGGCCCGCCTTCTCGGCCCGACCCTCAGCCCGCCACCATAAGCAGCGCCTTGCCCGCCACTGACCGCGCTTCGATCGCCGCATGCGCCTCGGCCGCCCGCGCCAGTGGGAACGTCGCCGCGATGACCGGCCGCAGGCGGCCCGCCGCCGCCTCCGCCAGGGCCTTCGCCAGCAGCCGCGTGATGTCGGCCGTCCCGTACTGGACCTCCTTGATCCCGCGCAGCGTGATCCCACGGCGTTCCGCTTCGCCCGCGTCGATCGCCGCGAAGCCGCCGCTGGACGCGCCGTGCGCCGAGACGCGGCCGCCGTCGGCCGTCAACGCGAAGGCCGCCAGGCCGAGTTCCCCGCCCACACCGTCCAGCAGTACGTCCGCCCCGTTGCCCCCGAGCGCCTCCCGGGCCCGCTCGGACCAGCCCTCCTCGGAGTAGTCGACGACCGCGTCGGCGCCGAGCTCCCGTACGAGATCCAGCTTCCGCTTGCCGCGTGCCGCCCCGACGACGTGCGCCCCCGCCGCATGCGCGATCTGTACCAGCAGTGTTCCCATGCCCCCGGAAGCGCCCAGGATCAGTACCCGCTCACCGGGCCGGATGCCGACCGCCTCCGCTATGCCGGTGCCCGTGACGCCGTCGTGCCCCAGCGCGGCCGCTTCCCGCAGGCCCAGGCCGTCCGGCACCGGGATCAGGCGGTCGACCGGGGTGACGACCTGTTCGGCGTACGAACCGGAGGTGCCCGGGCCCGCCAGTACCCGGCGGCCGGTCCACGCCGGGTCCACGCCCTCGCCGACGGACAGCACCGTTCCGGCCGCCGCACCGCCCGGAACGTACGGCGGCTCGATGCCGAACTGCGGGCCCCAGCCGCCCCGGATCTGCGTCTCGACGTAGATCGTGTCGGCCACGGAGACCTCCACGACCACCTCGCCGGGACCGGCCACCGGATCCGGCAGCTCGGTGTCCACGAGTACCTCCGGGCCGCCGAACTCCCTCACCTGAATCGCGCGCATGACGTTCTCTCCCCATTCCGTCGGTCGGTGTCTGTCCGCGAGTCTGTGACCTCAAGTTCTGTTGAGGTCAAGCGCGTACCCTTCGTCGTCATGAGTGGTTTGCGCGAGCGGAAGAAGCAGCGGACGTACCGGGTGATCTCCGATGCCGCGATGGCCTTGTTCCTGGAGAAGGGCTTCGACAAGGTCTCCGTCGCCGAGGTGGCGGCCGCGGCCGAGGTCTCCAAGCCGACACTCTTCCGGTACTTCCCCGCCAAGGAGGACCTCGCGCTGCACCGGTTCGCCGACCACGAGGACGAGGCGGCCCGGGTGGTGGCCGCCGGGCGCGCGGAGGAGCTCGCGCCGCTGGAAGCCCTGCGGCGTCACTTCCTCGCCGGCCTCGACCGGCACGAGCCCGTGACCGGGCTGAACGACCACGTCGGCGTGCTCGCCTTCCACCGTCTGCTCTACGGGACACCGAGTCTGGTGGCCCGGCTACACGCCTACGTGCAGCGCTCCGAGCAGGCGCTCGCCGCCGCCCTCGGCGGATCCGATCCCCTCGCCTCGCGGCTCGCGGCCGGGCAGATCGTGGCCGTACAGCGGATCCTCGCGGAGGAGAACTGGCGCCGGATCGAGGCGGGGGCGAGTGCTAAAGAGGTGCTTCCCGAAGCGGTGGTGGCGGCGGAGATGGCCTTCGAGCAGCTGCGGGACGGGCTCCGGAGCAGATTTTAATGTTCGGTTAAATTCGTTACTCGGTTGCGTTATCTTTGTCGGATGACGTCACTCGACGATGTCCTCAGCCAGGAACGGACCTACCACGACCTCTGCCGCGCGGCCCTGACCCGGATGACCGAAGGCGCCGGTGAGCCGTCGAACCGGCCGAGATCGCCGGCGCGGAGGACCGGGGCCTGCACCGGCTCTACGTCGTACTGACACGGGCGGTCAGCGCCTCGACGTACTGCACCGCCTTCCGCTCCCGGCGCAGCTGGCGGCCTGAGCGGCCCCGCCGCCAGGCGCGGATCCGGCGTGAAGTCGCGGCCGGGGCCGGGGATTTGGCCGGAACCGGGGGAACCGCCCGGCGCCCCCGAAGCCCCGGGCGGCTTTCGCCGGTGAATCCGCACCGCCGTCGGTCCGGCCGTCGGATCAGATGTCCGTACGCCGCAGCCGCACCACCGGGATGTCACGGGGGGTCTTCTTCTGGTAGGCCTCGTACGGCGCGAAGATGTCCACCAGGTGCGGCCACACCCGGGCCTTCTCCTCGGCGGAGAGCGTCTCGGCGCGGGCCGGGAACCGCTCGGTGCCGACCCGCAGTTGTACCTGCGGGTTGTCCTGGATGTTCAGGTACCACAGGGGGTGCTCGTCCGAGCCGCCCTTCGACGCCACGACCAGGTGGTCGTCGCCGTCGCGCCCGTAGATGAGCACGGTGCGCCGGATGGCGCCGCTGCGCCGGCCGACGTAGTCCAGCAGCAGGCAGGGGGCGCCCTGCATGGTGATGCCCTTGGTGCCGCCGGACTCCTCGTACAGCTCGGCCTGCTCGGCCACCCATCCGCTGGGGCTGAGCTTCACCGCACTGCTGCCGTCGCCACCGCTGTCTTCCTGTGTCACGTGCGCTGTCACCTGTGCTGCTCCTTCTCGCCGTATCGCTGTCGCTTCCTAGTGCCCGACTCTCCCAAGGGTGGCCCCTGGAGGCGTCGGTGGCGCAAAATCGCTCGACAGCGGGCGTACGGGCGAAGAACATTCACCCCGATGACACGAACCGATACGCCTCCCACGGCCGACGAGCGCGCCTCGCTCGCCACCTTCCTCGACTACGTCCGCGACACCGCGCGCGCCAAGTGCGACGACGTGTCGCCGGAGGACGCCCGCAAGGCCCCGTTGCCCGGATCCCCGCTGATGACGCTGTGCGGGCTCATCAGTCACCTCCACTGGGTCGAGTACTACTGGTTCCAGGTGGTGTTCCTCGGCGAGGAGGACGAGGGGCCGTGGACGGAGGAGGACCCCGACCGCGAGATGCGCGTCGCCCTCGACATTCCGCTGGCCGACCTGCTCTCGGCGTACGAGGCCCAGTGCGCCCGGTACCGGGAGCTGGTCGCCGCCAACGACCTGGACACCGAGGCGAAGCGCGCGCGGAAGGGCGTGCGGCCGGTCAACCTGCGGTGGATCATGCTGCATCTGATCGAGGAGACCGCCCGCCACAACGGCCACCTCGACATCCTGCGGGAGCTGGCGGACGGCCGTACCGGCGCCTAGGGGCGGTTCACCCGGACTGCGGCGCGTCCGTGCTCTTGATGCCGCGGCGCTCCGGGCGGCGCGGTGGGACCACGTCACGCTGGTGGCGCTCCAGGGTCATGAGTCCCCGGCCGCCCGGCAGGGCGACGACCGCCCCGGAGGCCGGGCTTCCGGCGAGCCAGACGCCGTTCTCCATCTCCGGGTCCCAGCGGTACCACCGCAGCGGATTGCGCGCCGTCAGCGGCCGGGACCAGCCGCCCTCCCTGGTCATCAGCCGCACGGGTACGCCATTGGGGTCCTTCGTGCCCGCCTGCCGACCGAGCGCTTCCCGGTACTTCCAGGGATTCTCCCGGAGCACCTTGCGCATGCGGCGCAGGCGGCGCAGGGATCCCATGTAGGCGTAGAGCGCGCAGGGGAGTGCCAGGCCGAAGAAGAGGGCAGGCGCCAGGCCCGCGCCGGCCCGGCGGATCTGGGGCGCGTACAGGCCCGTGACAGCGAGCGCCGTGAGCGTCAGCAGTACGAAGGCGACCAGGCCGCCGACGACGCGCCGTCGGGCGCGTTGCCAGGCCTCCCGCGTCTGCGGGTGGTCGAAGGCGCATCCGGTCGGGGGCACTGGGCCGTGGTGTGTCATGCGTACAGCTCCTGGCGTGGGGCACTGGAATCCCCAAGGACCGTATACCGCTGTGCCGGAGGCGACACGCGAACACTTTTGCAAGCAGGCGCTTGCAAAAGTTAGCGGACATGCCGCACTATCGAGGCATGGCATCACTCAACGTCGGCAATCTCGGCGAGTACCTGCGCGAGCAGCGGCGCACCGCGCAGCTGTCGTTGCGGCAGCTCGCCGACGCCGCCGGGGTGTCCAATCCGTACCTCAGCCAGATCGAGCGCGGCCTGCGCAAGCCGAGCGCGGAGATCCTGCAGCAGCTCGCGAAGGCGCTGCGGATCTCCGCCGAGACGCTGTACGTCCAGGCCGGGATCCTCGACGAGCGGGAGCGCGAGGAGCTGGAGACGCGCGCCGTCATCCTCGCCGACCCGTCGATCAACGAGCGGCAGAAGCAGGTACTGCTCCAGATCTACGAGTCGTTCCGCAAGGAGAACGCGACGGACGCCGACGCCGGCGTCGCGGCACACGTCGCATCGGACGCCTCTGCTGACGGCACCCGCACGGCCGACGGCAGTGATGCCGGCACACCACCACCCTCATAGTGCACCTCACAGTGCACCTCACAGTGAACTGAGATCCGGGAGGACCACAGTCATGGCCATCACCGATGACCTGCGCAAGACCCTCACCGACCCGACCCCCCTCTACTTCGCGGCCGGCACCGCGGACCTCGCCGTGCAGCAGGCGAAGAAGGTGCCCGCGCTCATCGAGCAGCTGCGTGCCGAGGCTCCGGCGCGTATCGACGCCGTGCGCAACACCGACCCCAAGGCCGTGCAGGAGAAGGTGACCACGCAGGCCAAGGAGGCCCAGGCCACCGTTCAGGCGAAGGTCACCGAGGTGCTCGGCACCCTGGACACCGACTTCAAGAAGCTGACCGAGCAGGCGCAGGACCTGGCGCTGCGCAGCGTGGGCGTGGCCGCCGAGTACGCGGTCAAGGCCCGTGAGGCGTACGAGAAGGTCGCCGAGCACGGCGAGCAGAGCGTGAAGGCCTGGCGCGGCGAGGCGGCCGAGGAGATCAACGAGATCGCCGTCGCGGTCGAGCCCGACCCGGAGCCCAGGGCGGCAGAGACGAAGGCCGCCGAGGCGAAGGCCGCTCCGGCGAAGAAGACCCCCGCCGCCCGCAAGGCGCCGGCGAAGAAGGCCACTCCCGCCGCCGAGTAGTAGGGCAAGCGGTACGAGTAAGGCCAGTACGGCGAACAGGGCTTTACGGGCGCGAGCCGGGCACCTTTATGGGTGTCCGGCTCGTTGTGCGGGTACCTTGGCCGCGAGGCGCTCATCCACTCTCTAGGCGGTGTACAGCATGTTGCTCTCGGGATTCGGCACTCTGTTGTCGTTGCTCAACCTCGCCATGCTCGTCCTCGCCGTGGTGGCGCTGTTCTTCGCCGCGATGGCCCGTGAGGACGCGTACCGCGCCACCGACAAGCAGACCAAGGTCTTCTGGCTGGTGCTTCTCGGCGTGACGGTCGCCGTGAACCTGTTCGTCCCGATGCTGTTCCTGCAGATCGCCGGACTGGTCGCGACCATCGTCTTCATGGTCGACGTACGGCCCGCGATCAAGCAGGTCTCGGGTGGCGGCGGCGGTGGCGGCCGCAGGGGCGGCGGCAGCAGCAGCGACGGCCCGTACGGGCCCTACAACGGCGGGCGTTAGACACCCCCGGACCGGGTGCTGCTCAGCCCCGGTCCAGGAGCAACAGTGCCACGTCGTCGGTCAGTTCTCCGTGGTTGAGGTCCCGTGCCTCGTTGACCGCGGCCTCCAGCAGGGCCTCGCCGCGCAGTCCGGCCGCCAGCTGGCGATTGATCATCTCGACCATCCCGTCCTGACCGAGCCGCTGCTTCGATCCGGGCGGGCCGACGTGGCCCTCGATCAGGCCGTCGGTGTACATCATCAGGCTCCACGAGCCGCCCAGCTCGACCTGCCGACGTGACCACCGGGCGCGCGGCAGCAGACCGAGCGCGGGGCCCCCGTCCTCGTACGGAAGAAGCTGCGCCGCCCTGCCCTGGCGGGCGATCAGCGGCGACGGGTGGCCCGCCAGGCACAGCCCGGCCCGGCGTCCGTCCGGCGCGATGTCGACCGTGCAGAGCGTCGCGAAGATCTCCTCGCTCTCCCGCTCGTGCTCCAGTACCTGCTGGAGCGTGGACAGCAGCTCGTCGCCGCACAGGCCCGCGAACGTCAAGGCGCGCCACGCGATGCGCAGTTCCACGCCCAGAGCGGCCTCGTCGGGCCCGTGGCCGCAGACGTCGCCGATCATCGCGTGGACCGTGCCGTCGGAGGTGCGGACCGTGTCGTAGAAGTCGCCGCCGAGGAGGGCGCGCGAGCGGCCGGGCCGGTAGCGGGAGGCGAAGCGCAGGTTCGAGCCCTCGAGCAGCGGCGTCGGCAGCAGGCCGCGCTCCAGGCGGGCGTTCTCCTGGGCGCGCAGTCGCGACTCGGCCAGCTTGTGCTGTGCCGTGTCGGCGCGCTTGCGCTCGACTGCGTACCGGATGGCGCGGCTGAGCTGGCGCCCGTCGAGCTCGTCGCGGAAGAGGTAGTCCTGCGCACCGACGCGCACGGCCTCCGCGGCCCGCTCGGCGTCGGTCTCGGAGGTCAGGGCCAGCACGGCGTGGCGCGGCGCGAGGCGCAGCACGTGCCGCAGCGTGGCCAGCCGGTCACCGTCCTCGCCGGGGGAGGCGGAGGCGGCCGCGGCGGCCGACGGGGCCGGCAGGGCCAGGTCGAGCAGGATGCAGTGCACGTCGTCCGTGAGCAGCCGCTCGGCCTCGGTGAGGTTGCGGGCGGTGCGGATGCGGACACGCGTACCGGCGGCGTCGAGCAGCGACGGGACGGTGAACGTCCCCGCCGGATCGTCCTCGATCACCAGCAGGGTGAGGTCGGTGCTGTTCGCGGACACAACGGGGGAGGCCGGAGCGGCGGGGGCCTTGGCTGTCGTGGTTGCTGCGGCTGCCGTGGTCTCCATGCTGCTCCCGGCCTGCTGTTTCGGCAGGACGGCCTGACCGTGTTCCACGGCCGTGCTGTCACGCTGCCGCGGTACGGGTACGGGCATCGGTTTCGGTTTCCTTCCCTCCCCCCGAGGGTGCGGCGGCACGACGATCGACGTTCCGCCAAACGGGGACCATAGCGTTACCGGGCGCCCCAGCGGAATGGCGTTGGGAAAGCCGGCAGGGGGCATATGCCGCCTCCCGCAACGCATCCGGGCGGATCGGCGGTGTGCCGGGTCATGACGAACATCACGCCCCGGGCCACCCGTACGGCCGCTTGTGGCACCCAGTTGGGACCCGGCCGCGATCCCCGCCCGCCACCGCTCCGGCCGCCGTGCCGACGCGGATCTACTTGTCCGGGCGTACGACGCCCAGAATCGGCATCGAGCCGGCCCCCGCGATCGTCACGTCCCGGCCGGGACGGGGCGCGTGCACCATGGCGCCGTCGCCGATGTACATCCCGATGTGACTGGCGTCGTCGAAGTAGACGATCAGGTCACCGGGCCGCATGTCCTTCACATCGACGCGGGGCAGCCGCTTCCACTGCTCCTGCGACGTGCGCGGTATGGCGCGCCCGCCCGCGAGCCACGCCTGCGACGTCAGCCCCGAGCAGTCGAAGGAGCCCGGCCCCTCGGCGCCCCAGACGTACGGCTTGCCGATCTGCGCCGTGGCGAACGCGACAGCCGCCGCGCCGCCCTTCGTCGCCCTGCCCGCCGAGTCCTTGAGCACGCCGGAGTCGAGCCATGCGGTCTGCGCTCTGTACTCCGCCTCCTGCTCCATCTTGAGGAGCCGATCGCGCTCCTCCTTCTCCAGCGTCGCCTCGAGCTTCTCGGCGGCGGCGATCTGCTTCTTGATCTCTTTCTTCGCCGCTTCCTTCTTCTTGCGGCTCGCCTCCAGCCGCTTCCACTGGGCGGTCGCGTCCTGCGTGTACGCCTCCAAGTCGGCCTGCGTCCGGGACAGTTCGCCCAGAAGCCCCTTGGCCGCCTGCTGGCCCTCGCGGATCCGGCCCGCCCCGTCGAGGAAGTGCTGGGGGTCGCCGCTGAGCATCATCTCGGCCTCGGGCGGCAGCCCGCCGTTGCGGTACTGGGCCCGCGCCTCGGCGCCCATCTGCCGCTTCAGCTCCTCGATCCGCTGCTGGCCCTCGACGATCTCCTTGGCCAGCTTCACGATCTCGGACGACTGCTTGTCGGCGCGCTCCTCGGCGAGGTTGTACGCGTCCGTGGCCGCCCCGGCCTTGCGGTAGAGGGCGTCGATCTCGCTCCGTACCTCCTGGAGGTTGTGCTCACTCCTCGGAGGCCTGGGGTCCGCGTACGCCTGCACGGGCGCGGCCAGCACGGTCAGGGCGCAGACCAGCGCGATCGCGGTCGCGGCGCTGCGACGTCGGTTCACAAGATCCCCCGGATGCCAGATCCCACATCACATGGCCGGATGTGATTTACCGTCAGTAACATAGGTGCGATGCGGTGATGCTGCCATGCCGTCCGTGAAAACGACAGAGGCCCCCGCCCACTGGTTTCTGACGAACGGGCAGCTCTCCGTGTTCCCTTCTGCCGCCACTCGTTCGGGCAGATCCGGAAAGGTTTCAGCCGGTGCGCGGCTGGACAGCGGCCCAGTTCACGGTGACTTCACCCTGCCGCCACCGCCGCTCCCCGTCCGCCAGCGGCCAGTCCGCCGAGAGGTCGCGCACGGCCTTGATCCAGCGCTGCCGGGCGCCGAGCGAGGCGTACGGAGCGGCCGCCGCCCACGCCCGGTCGAAGTCCCGCAGGAAGGCATGTACGGGCTCGCCCGGCACATTGCGGTGGATCAGTGCCTTCGGCAGCCGCTCCGCGAGGTCGGAGGGGCGCTCCAGCGACCCCAGCCGGGTCGCGAAAGTGACGGTCCGCGGCCCTTCCGGGCCCAGCGCCACCCACACGTGCCGCCGCCCGATCTCGTCGCACGTTCCCTCGACCAGCAGCCCGCCGGGCGCCAGCCGCCCGCACAGCCGCGCCCAGACCGCTGCGACCTCCCCCTCGTCGTACTGGCGCAGCACGTTCGCCGCCCGGATCAAGGAGGGCCTGCGGCTGTCGGGCAGGGGTACTTCGAAGCCGCCGTGCCGGAAGGCGAGCCCCTCGCGCTCATACGGCTTCGCGGCGGCGACCCGGGCCGGTTCGATCTCGATGCCCACGACCTCGGCGGCGGGCGCGGCGGTGCGCAGCCGGCCGAGCAGCTCGACGGCGGTCCACGGCGCGGCCCCGTACCCGAGGTCCACGGCGACGGGGTCGCCGCTGCGGCGCAGATCGGGGCCGTGCGCCGCGGCGATCCAGCGGTCCATGCGGCGCAGGCGGTTCGGGTTGGTCGTCCCGCGGGTGACGGCGCCGACGGGGCGCGAGGGGGAGGTGCGGGAGGCCATGAAGCGAGGGTAAGCGAGCCGGAGCGCCCGCTCGGGCCTGCAAAGGTTGAGGCAGCTGAAGTAATGATTTGGCAAAACGGAAATTGGAAGGGGCCATTCCGCTGTTTCCGCTCAACGGAGGGCCGACCCGGTGCCTCCGCCCGCCATGTTCGCAAAGCCCAGCCATGCCCTGAGCGAGGAGGACCGTCGACGTGAGCCAGTACGTCTCCCGACTCGCCGGCACACTGGCCACCCCGCCCCGTCTCCGGCTGCCCGGCGGCCACCACCGCAAGCCGCGCCGGATCGCGATGCTCAGCGTCCACACCTCCCCGCTGCACCAGCCGGGGACGGGCGACGCGGGCGGCATGAACGTCTACATCGTCGAGCTCGCCAAACGCCTCGCCGCGATCAACATCGAGGTGGAGATCTTCACCCGGGCGACCACGGGCGGCCTGCCGCCCCGCGTCGAGCTGGCGCCCGGCGTGCTGGTCCGCCACGTCGACGCGGGCCCGTACGAGGGCCTGGCCAAGGAGGAGCTGCCCGCGCAGCTGTGCGCCTTCACGCACGGTGTGATGCAGGCCTGGGCCGGCCAGCGCCCCGGCTACTACGACCTCGTCCACTCCCACTACTGGCTCTCGGGCCACGTCGGCTGGCTCGCCGCCGAACGCTGGGGCGCCCCCCTCGTCCACGCCATGCACACCATGGCGAAGGTCAAGAACGCCGCGCTGGCGGAGGGCGACACCCCCGAGCCGGCCGCGCGCGTCATCGGTGAGACGCAGATCGTGCGGGCTGCGGACCGCCTCATCGCCAACACGGCGGAGGAGGCGGACGAGCTGGCCCGCTTCTACGAGGCCGACCCCGGCAGGATCGCCGTCGTACACCCCGGTGTGAACCTGGGACGCTTCCGCCCGGCCGACGGGCGGGCAGCGGCGCGAGACCGCCTGGACCTGCCGCAGGACGCGTTCATTCCGCTCTTCGCGGGCCGCATCCAGCCCCTCAAGGCCCCGGACATCCTGCTGCGCGCGGTCGCGGTGCTCCTCGACGAGGACCCGTCGCTGCGCTCGAAGACAGTGGTGCCGGTCGTCGGCGGGCCGAGCGGCAGCGGCCTGGCCAAGCCCGAGGGCCTGCAGAAGCTCGCCGCGAAGCTGGGCATCGCCGACGTCGTGCGCTTCCGCCCGCCGGTCGGCCAGGACCGCCTCGCGGACTGGTTCCGGGCGGCCTCCGTGCTGGTCATGCCCTCGTACAGCGAATCGTTCGGCCTGGTCGCCATAGAGGCCGAGGCGTCGGGCACGCCGGTCGTCGCGGCGGCGGTCGGCGGCCTTCCCGTAGCCGTACGGGACGGGCAGACCGGCATCCTCGTCGAGGGCCATGATCCGGCCGGATACGCCCGGGCGCTGCGGCGCTTCATCGACGAGCCCGGCCTGGTGGACCGCATGGGCGCGGCGGCCGCCCGCCACGCGCAGTCCTTCGGCTGGGACACGGCCGCCTCCGCCACGGCCGACGTGTACATGGCCGCGATGCACGAGCACCGCCGTCGCGTACGCTCGCACCATGGCTGACGTACAGCAACAGGCCGTCGAGACGCTGGAGCAGACGCTCAAGGACGCGGAGCTGGAGTGGGAGAGCCCGGAGCCCGGCTCGTACGTGGTGAAGCTCCCCGGCACCCGCAAGCTGTCCACGACGTGCTCACTGATCGTCGGCAAGCACTCCCTGTCCATCAACGCCTTCGTGATCCGCCACCCGGACGAGAACGACGCGGCGGTGCACCGCTGGCTGCTGGAGCGCAATCTGCGCCTGTACGGCGTGAGTTACGCGATCGACAGCCTCGGCGACATCTACCTGGCCGGCAAGCTGGCGCTGTCGGCGGTGACCCCGGGCGAGCTGGACCGCCTGCTGGGGAGCGTCCTGGAGGCGGCGGACGGCAGCTTCAACACCCTGCTGGAGCTGGGCTTCGCGAGCGCGATCCGCAGGGAGTACGCGTGGCGGGTGTCGCGCGGCGAGTCGACGAGAAACCTGGACGCGTTCACACACCTGACCCAGCGGCCCTCCGGCTGACCGGCGGCTCCTTGGGTGAGGCGAGCGAACGGCCCCATCCGCACTGAAGAAGCGTGCGGACGGGGCCGTTCGGACGTGACGGACGCGGCGGGCGGCCGGCGCCCCGCCGGGCATGGTCGTCACGGCCGTTGTCGCTCTGGGGGCCGTCGATGGGGCCGTCGGCGAAGTCCGTGGTGGCGGCAGCAGCGCCGCCGGCTGCCGTGAAGCCGGCTGCCGTGAAGCCGGCTGCCGTGAAGTCGGCGGCGGTGATTCCGGCCAGGGTGATCGCGACGCGACGAAGCAGGTTTCGCTCTCCTGCACGTACGTGACGGGTGGGGCCCGACGGGACGCCGGCCGCATCTCGGGTCCGGGCACATGACGGCGGCACACGCCACGGGGTCATCCGGACGGGGGGAGGAGTCTGCATCCGATCCGTCGCACCCACCCCCTGCTCCCCGGCCCCTTCCCCGCATCCCCTCGCCGTGGCATGCTCACCGCCGACGCGCATCTGAACACCGTTCACATACATACATGGAGGCGGGCATGAGCACGAGTATCGGTCAACGCGCCATCAGCAGACGTGGCTTGCTCGGCAGCGCGATAGCCGTCGCGGTGGGGAGCACCGCACCGCCCGCACACGCCGCGCTCCGGCCGGCCTCCCCGGCCTCCCGAACCCCCGCCCTCTGGCGGGAGTTCGCCGCCGCGCCGTACACCCACCCCCAGATCCCGTACGTCGGCCGCGCCGGCGCCCACGCCGGCGCCCGGCGCGCACCCCGCCGCCCCGTCGTCGCCAACGTCCTGGACTACGGTGCCCGGCCCGACGCCCGCCCCGGCACGACCGGCCTGCACGGCACCGACTCCGCCCCCGCGATCAACCGCGCCCTCGCCGCCGCCGGCGCCCGTGGCGGCGGCACCGTCCTCGTCCCGCCCGGTACGTACCGCATCGACGACGTCATCCGCATCGGCCACAGCAACGTCGTCCTGCGCGGCGCCGGCAGCGCCCGCACCACGCTCCTCGCCACCAGGAGCCTCACCGAGCTGATCGGCCCCTACGGCAGTCGCTACGGCGGCGACAAGTCCTCCTGGTCCTGGGCCGGCGGCCTCATCTGGCTCTGCCCGCAGGCGCGTTACGCGTCTCTCACCGCCGCCATCAGGGCCGGGAACTGGCCGTTCGAAGGCTGGACCGGCAACAGGCGCGACGAGTGGCAGACCCTCACCGCCGTGGTGCCCGCCCGGCGCGGCGACCGGACCGTCACCGTCCACGACCCCACCCGCCTGCGGGCCGGCCAGACGGTCCTCCTGCGCCTCGCCGACGACCCCGGCCACACCCTCCTGGCGCACATCGCCGGCGACGGGCCCGGCGCACGGGCCTACACCTGGGACGACAAGACCAAGCTGACCAGCTATGTGCCGTACGAATGGCCCGTACGCATCACCCGCCTCACCGGCAGCGAGGTCACCCTCGAACGCCCGCTGCCCCTCGACATCCGCTCCGCATGGGACCCGCGCCTCACCACCCTCGCCGACCCGCTCACCGGCTCCGGCGTCGAAGGCCTCACCCTCGAAGCGGTCGAGACGCCGCAGTCTCCGCACCTTCTCGACAAGGGCCGCAACGGGGTCACCTTCCAGTGCGCGTACGACTGCTGGGCCGAGGACGTCACCGTCCGCCACACCGACAACGGCTTCGGCCTCGTCGCCGCCTCCGCCTGCACGCTCCGCCGCACCCGCGTCGAGGGCCGCGGGTCGCACCACCCGTACTTCTGCCGCGAGGGCTCCCACGACAACCTGACCGATGACTTCACCATCGCCGCGCGCACCACACCCGCACCTCCCGGCACCCAGCTCCACGGCATCAACGTCGAGGGCCTGTCCAGCTGCAACGTCTGGTCGCGCGGCGTCATGCACATGGGCACCTTCGACACCCACCGCGGCATGCCGTTCGCCAACGTCCGCACCCAGATCACCGTGAACAACAACGGCCGTCACGGCGGCGACGCCTCCGCGGGCCCTCTCTACGGCGCCCGCTTCACGCACTGGAACGTGACCGTCACCAACGCCCGCGCCGGGCTCGTCAAGATCGACACCATCGCCCCGTACAGCGCCACGGTGGGCATCAGCGAGGTCAGGGAGTTCGACCAGACCGACGTCCCCGACTTCACCGGTCCGCTGCACTCACGCCTCGAGGCGTACGGCGCCCCCGACGCCGTACACCCGTCCAACCTCTACGAGGCGCAGCGCGCCCTCAGCCGCTGACCTTCTCGCCGTCCGCCTCGGGAGCGGGTACGGGCGCGGCCGCCACCGGTGCGACAGGCGCCGGTGCGTCCGAGTCCGCGAGCACCCGGCGCAGCCGCGTCGCGTAACCCGCCGCCGCCACGCAGCCGATGACCCCGCAACCGATCCACAGCACGTCCGGTCCCGGCCCGTCCACGATCCAGCCCGCCAGGACCGGCGCGAGGAAGCCCGCCAGCGCCCAGGACATCCCCATCACGCCCTGGTACCGCCCCCGCGCGTGCTCCGGGGCCAGCCGCGCGGTGGCGGCGGCATTGGTCGGCACGTGCACCATCTCGCCGAGCGTCCACACCACCACGGTCACCGCGAACAGCAGCGGCGTCCCGGCCAGCGCGGTCGCCCCGGTCCCGGCGGCGAACAGCAGGGAGGAGACGGTGAGCAGCGCGGCCGGCGACCGACGGTCGGTGATCTTGTTGACGAGCAGCTGGAAGCCGACTATCACGACCCCGTTGACGGCGATGACCATGCCGTACGCACTGGGCTCGAGACCTTCGCCGGCCATGGTCAGCGGCAGACCGACCCACGGCGCGGTGAAGATGAGGCAGACGAGCAGGTTGAGCAGCACCAGCGTCCGGAAGGGCGCGTCCCGCAGGACTTCGAGCACGCTCACCTTCGGCTCGGTCACCGCTTCCTCGCCCCTGGCGAGCGGCGCGGCGACCGGCCGGGTCTCCGGCAGCCGCAGGAAGACGATCAGCGCGCACAGGACGGTCGCCGCCGCGTCCACCAGGAACAGCGTCCGGTAGCCGAAGACGATCGCGGCGCCGCCGCCGAGCGCGGCTATCGCGAAGCCGAGGTTGAGCGCCCAGTAGTTGAGGGCGTAGGCGCGCCGCCGCTCCTCCTCCGGCACCAGGTCCGCGATGGTCGCGCCGATCGCCGGGCGTACGGCCTGCATGGCGGCACCCATCAGCAGCACGACGACGGCGACGCCGACCGCGCTGGTCACCACCGCGAGCGCGGCCGCGCCCACCGCCGTACCGAGGTGCCCGGCGATCATCGTGGGCCGCCGCCCCCACCGGTCGGTGAGCATCCCGCCGAGCGGCGAACCGGCCACGCCGCCGAGCCCGTGCAGGGCGATGACGAGACCCGCGTACCAGGCCGAGTAGCCGAGCTCCTGCGTCAGGTAGAGCGACAGGAAGGTGAGGACGAAGGCCCCGGTGCGGTTCACCAACGTCGAGGTCCACAGCCACCAGAAGCCGTCGGGAAGCCCTGACACGGTCTCCTTCGCGGCACGTCTGAGCGTGGCTGTGGACATACGTATCCCCCCAGGGACCTTCGGTGGCGGCGGTGGTGGACGCCTGTAAGCGGCTGATGCGGTATCCGCAAGTTACAAGCGAGAGGGGGCCAGGGCCACCGAATTGACGCGGGCCGTCAACCGTCCGAGGCGTCCATTAGTCTCGTACGCATGGCCGACGCACCGTACAAGCTGATCCTCCTCCGCCACGGCGAGAGCGAATGGAACGCGAAGAACCTGTTCACCGGCTGGGTGGACGTCAACCTCACCGAGAAGGGCGAGAAGGAGGCGGTGCGCGGCGGTGAGCTGCTCGTCGAAGCCGGCCTGCTCCCCGACGTACTGCACACCTCGCTCCAGAAGCGCGCCATCCGTACCGCCCAGCTCTCGCTGGAGGCCGCGGACCGCCACTGGATCCCCGTGCACCGCTCCTGGCGCCTGAACGAGCGCCACTACGGCGCCCTCCAGGGCAAGGACAAGGCGCAGACGCTCGCCGAGTTCGGCGAGGAGCAGTTCATGCTCTGGCGCCGCTCGTACGACACCCCGCCGCCGGTCCTCGAGGACGGCACGGAGTTCTCCCAGTCCGACGACCCGCGCTACGCGACGATCCCGAGCGAGCTGCGCCCGCGCACGGAGTGCCTCAAGGACGTCGTCGAGCGCATGCTGCCGTACTGGTACGACGGCATCGTCCCGGACCTGCTCGCGGGCCGCACCGTCCTGGTCGCCGCCCACGGCAACTCGCTGCGCGGCCTGGTGAAGCACCTCGACGGCATCTCCGACGAGGAGATCACCGGCCTGAACATCCCCACCGGCATCCCGCTCTACTACGAGCTCGACGCCGACTTCCGCCCCGTCACCAAGGGCGGCAAGTACCTCGACCCGGAGGCCGCGAAGGCCGCCATCGAGGCCGTGAAGAATCAGGGCAAGAAGAAGTAACACGCACGGATCAAGCCCCCTGCCGCGGATCTTCCGCGGCAGGGGGCTCGGTGTTGCTGTGTGACGTGAAGGTTCCCGACGGTCCGCGATGTACGCGATGTACACGAAGAGGCGAGCGCACGATATGAGCGACACCCTGCTGACCACCCTGGCCACCGCCATGGCGCAGTTGGTCACAGCCATCGACATGACCGACGAGGACGACGCCGATCCGGATCTGGTCACGACCTGGTTCGAAGACGTCGCCGATCACCTCGGCAGGCTTTCCGCCGAGGACCGCCACCGGCTCGCGGCGCTCTTCAGGGAAGCGGCCATGGAGGAGACGCGTCCCGAGTTCCGGGAGGCGATGCTGGAGGTGCCGGAGAACTTCGGCCTCGAGGACGACGACGAGTACGCGGCGTAGTCCTGCGCACTCCCGTACGCCTGCTTACTCCGGTGAAAGCGGAAGGGCCCCGTCCACACCGGACGGGGCCCTTCCGTGCAACACCGGTCGCACTAGCCGCAGCAGCCGCCGCACTGGCACGGCGCGCCCGACTGGCAGCCGCAGCCGCAGCCGGCCCCGCACCCGCAGGCGCCGAGGACGGGCAGCGTCGGCCGGTGGCGGGTCACTTCGGCCGGCGGTTCCTGCTGCGAGTGGGGCGTGGGGGACTCGGCCATGGGGATCCTCCTCGAAGGGGCACGTGGCGTACTCCTGCTGCCCATTGCATGCCCACTCCGGCGGGCGCATCAACGGCGCACACGCGCAATGCATCCAAAATTTCGGGCTTACTCGCCCTGCGCCGGCGGGGGCGTGGTCCCGGTCGCCGCCTGGAGCTCGTCCGCGTGCTCACCCGTCACCAGGTACACCACGCGCTTCGCGACCGACACCGCGTGGTCGGCGAACCGCTCGTAGTACCGGCCGAGCAGCGTGACGTCGACCGCCGTTTCGATGCCGTGCTTCCAGCGGTCGTCCATCAGGTGCTGGAACAGCGTGCGGTGCAGCAGGTCCATCTCGTCGTCGTCGTGCTCCAGCTGGAGCGCGAGATCGACGTCCTTCGTGGTGATGACCTCGGCCGCCTTCGCCATCAGGCGCTGCGCGAGCTGACCCATCTCCAGCATGGTCGCGTGCAGGTCGTGCGGTACGGCCGAGGCCGGGAAGCGCAGCCGGGCGAGCTTCGCCACGTGCTGGGCCAGGTCGCCCGAGCGCTCCAGGTCGGCGCTCATCCGCAGCGAGGTGACGACGATCCGCAGGTCGGTGGCGACGGGCTGCTGGCGGGCCAGCAGTGCTATCGCGCGGGCCTCCAGGTCGTGCTGGAGATCGTCGACCTTCTGATCGGCCGCGATCACGCTCTCGGCGAGCTTGAGGTCCGCGTCCAGCATGGCCGTGGTGGCCCGCCCGATCGCGGAGCCGACGAGCCGGGCCATCTCGACCAGGGCTTCACCGATCGAGTCAAGTTCCTCGTGGTACGCGTCGCGCATGAAAGTCCCTCTCTTGTCCTACTGAGGCCTCTGAACCCCACGCTCCCACGTTCTGTCCGTTACGCGTCCGATTCCGGCACCCCAAGTGAACCAACCCCATCCCCTCGGTGAACTCTGAGCGACGAGTGTTCGAGCTGCCACCCATTTGGCTGGGGGAGTGTCACAGCCCCCGCTTAACCTGGGTGCATGGACGTGAACGCGGCAGTCGCCGCAGCAGCAGCGATCGCCGGTCTCCTGACCGGTGTGATCGCCGTGCTGACGTTCCGCTGGAGCGAGCGCGAGCAGGCCAGGCCGTCCCGGTCTTCCATGCGGCCCGACGTCAACGCGGTGCTGCCGCCGGGCGTCGACACCGTGCTGTCCGTACTCCGTTCCTCCGCCGTCGTGCTGGACGAGAGCGACAGCGTCGTCAAGGCCAGCTCGGCGGCGTACGCACTCGGGCTCGTCCGGGGCGGGAAGCTGGCCGTGGACCCCATGCTCCACATGGCCCGCGACACCCGCAGAGACGGCGAGATACGCCAGGTCGAGCTGGACCTTCCTCGCCGCGGCACGGGCCGCGGGGAGGCTCTCGCGGTGTCCGCCCGCGTCGCCCCGCTGGGCTCGCGCCTCGTACTGCTCCTGGTCGAGGACCTCACCGAGGCCCGCCGCATCGAAGCGGTACGGCGCGACTTCGTCGCGAATGTCAGCCATGAGCTCAAGACTCCTACCGGTGCGCTCTCGCTGCTCTCCGAGGCCGTCATGGACGCCTCGGACGACCCGGAGGCGGTCACCCGCTTCGCGGGCCGCATGCAGATCGAGGCGACCCGCCTCACCAATCTGGTCCAAGAGCTCATTGATCTTTCCCGCGTCCAGAACGACGACCCGCTGGAGGACGCCGAACCGGTCCGCGTCGAGGAACTGGTCGCCGAGGCCATGGACCGCAGCCGCCACGCCGCCTCCACCAAGAACATCACGATGGCTGCGGGCGGCACCGAGGGCCTGCGCGTCTGGGGCAACCGCGGACAGCTCGCCGCCGCCCTCGGCAACCTCGTCGAGAACGCCGTCAACTACAGCCCCGCCCGCACCCGCGTCGGCATTGCGGGCCGCCGGATCTCCGCCACCGGCGGGGACCTGATCGAGATAGCCGTCACCGACCAGGGCATCGGCATCTCCGAGAAGGACCGCGAGCGGATCTTCGAGCGCTTCTACCGCGTGGACCCGGCCCGCTCCCGGGCCACCGGAGGCACAGGCCTCGGCCTGGCCATCGTCAAGCACGTGGCCGCCTCGCACGGCGGGGAGGTCACGGTGTGGAGTTCCGAGGGACAGGGCTCCACGTTCACCCTGCGACTGCCCGAGGCAGCCGCATCACGCGACCGGTCCCCGGTCGCCGCCCCGGACGACGACGTCGACGAGTCCCCGGACAACGCCGCCGGCCCGTACGAGACCACTGATCGCGAACCCATTCCCCACCCGGAGGTCCTTCCGTGACCCGAGTGCTCGTCGTCGAGGATGAGGAATCCTTCAGCGACGCCCTGTCCTACATGCTCCGCAAGGAAGGCTTCGAGGTCGCCATCGCGGCCACCGGCCCCGACGGGCTCGACGAGTTCGAGCGCAACGGCGCCGACCTCGTCCTGCTGGACCTGATGCTCCCCGGCCTGCCCGGCACCGAGGTCTGCCGCCAGCTGCGCAGCCATTCCAATGTTCCGGTCATCATGGTGACCGCCAAGGACAGTGAGATCGACAAGGTCGTGGGGCTGGAGATAGGAGCCGACGACTACGTCACCAAGCCCTTCTCCTCGCGGGAGCTGGTCGCCCGCATCCGCGCGGTCCTGCGCCGCCGCGGAGAGCCGGAGGAAGTCACTCCGGCCGCCCTGGAGGCAGGCCCGGTGCGCATGGACGTGGACCGCCACGTGGTCACGGTCGGCGGTGGCAAGGTCGACCTGCCGCTGAAGGAGTTCGACCTCCTGGAGATGCTGCTGCGCAACGCGGGCAGGGTCCTCACCCGGATGCAGCTGATCGACCGCGTCTGGGGCGCGGACTACGTGGGCGACACCAAGACCCTCGACGTCCACGTGAAGCGCCTGCGCGCCAAGATCGAGCCGGACCCGGGCGCGCCGAGATACCTGGTGACGGTCCGCGGCCTGGGCTACAAGTTCGAGCCGTAAACCGCGAGCCGTGAGACCACGAGCCGCGAGTCGTGAACCGCGAGCCGTGGACTGCTGATGCTGAAGGGGGCGCCCCCGCCGGTACGAACCGGCGGGGGGGGGCCCCGCGGACAGGGCCGGCGGGGGGC
>NZ_JBSHNE010000034.1:0-68983 GCF_053646035.1 Streptomyces sp. NPDC055287
TCCTTGCGGACCCACGTCCGCAGCGACTCCGCGGTGATACCGAGATCCGCGGCCACGGCGGCGTACGTCCGATTCCCGGCTGCGGCGCGGTAGAGCGCGACAGCGTCCTTCCTGAACTCCTCCGGATACGGAGACTTGCGTCCCACCTGGACATCCCTCCCTGGACCATCAAGATCCATTGTCAGGGTGTCCACTCCAAAGGATCAGCCTCACTGGCCGGCCTCGGCATGCTGGAAGACGCACTCGCTCTGGACCTGCGGCGGCCCCAGGACCACTTCGACCGCATGTGGACGCTCGCCTTCAAGGCCAGTGACCTCGCCGCCCTTGACCCCGACGACACCGACCCGTACGAGGAACCCGCATGACCTCCTCAGCACAGCACACCGCCCCGGCTCTGCGAGCGCGGAGCCAGAAGACCGAAGCGAGTCTCGTCCGCATCAAGAGCGTCGTCGACCAGCTCGCCAAGAGCGGCGGCCCGATCACCGTGGCCGCGGTGGCCCGGCAGGCAGACGTCTCGCGCACCTTCCTCTACGAGCACGCCGAGGCCCGGAACGTCGTCGCCGAGGCCATCCTCCGGGCCCGCGGGCTGCGAGCGCAGACGGATCAAGCCCAGCGCGAGGTGGTGGAGGCATCCTGGCGTGAACGCGCGCTCAACACCGAAGAGGCCCTCAGGACCACCAACGCGGAGGTCGTCAACCAACGAGAACGCATCGCCGAACTCCTCGGCCAGGTCGCTGAACTGCAGGGCGAGTGGACCGACGCCGACGTCGTGCGCATCACCACCACCAACGTCGCCCTGCAACGCGAAGTCAGAGCCCTGACAGCCGAACGTGACCGCCTCGCCAAGCGTCTCGCCGCCGCGAGGGACAACACGCGGTTCGCCGACAAACGCATCGCCGCACTCGAAGCTCAGTTCGCCGAACAGCTCACCGCCCCACCCTCCTGACTCGGCGCCTTGGGGCAGTCCGGTTACCGCAAGGGTGAAAGTGGCTGCCGCCGGGTACTGATGATCGCGCGCCGGGATCGCGCTCGGCTGGAAAACTGGCAAGATCGATGAACGAAACCAGCCCGAGGGAGTCGGCAGTGTCGAAAACGATCTATGTAGGCAACTTGAACCCGAGCATCAGCAGGGAAGACTTGGAGCAGATGTTCGGGCGGTTCGGGTGCGTAGAATCAGCCTTCCTCCCTTTGGACTCCCTAGGCAGGTCCAAGGGGATTGGCTATGTTACTTTCGCTGATGCAGATTCCGCAGAGGAGGCCGTCAGCGTATGGCACCTCGCTGAAGTGGCCGGTCGGACGCTCCGTATCAATTACGCTGCCGAACCGTCGAGAATCCCTGACTCAGGTCACTGACCGACTGGCCAACGGAAGCGTTGGAGCCGTACGGAACCCGTTGAGCGAGGTCCGACGTCGCACCAATCCAAAGAGTTCACGAGAGTGCAGCTGACGCAGCTTCCCGTATTGGGCCGCCCTCAGGCGGCCTTTTTTCATGCCCGCATCATGCCTCAGAGGGCCGAGCCGCCATGCACGAGCACATTCTCGACGACTCACTGGCGGTCCACCCGCGCACCGGCGACCCCGCTACCCGTCGGGCCGTCCAGTGATCCGGCCGCCGAACAGGCCCAACAACGAATGAACATAACTGCCGCTCATGACACGCGGAATTGCTCGCGAAACTGCGGATCCTGTATGCATGTAGGTTCCACGACTTCGTGCGCGCTGGGTCCTGCGGAAACCTGGGATCCCGGGCTCGATGCGCAATGGTCCGGTCGGCCGGGGATGCGCAATCCCGCGGCGGAGTCGTGGTCCGACGAGGGGTCGCCTTCAGCGTCGACCGTGGTCACGAGATCCATTGAGCTCTCAATGAGTGGCGTCAGCCCGATCCGTAACCACTGAAAGGCACTTTCGTGATCAGCGGCTGGGCAGGCGTGTGGCCTTGAGGCCGTCGAGGGGGTACTCCGCCGGAAGGTGAGCCGGGTCGCCAGGGACGGTGATCTGAACGGTGATCGGCCGGGAGGTGCCCGCGGCGAGAAATTGGTCGTCAACCGATTCCAGGTATGCCTTGCCGTCCTGGGCGATGACATGTACGCCGGATGCCTCGGCTTTCGCGCCCTTCACCGTGGGAAGGTCGAAGGAGATCCGGAACCTTTTGACGTCTTCGGCCTTGCCGCTGTCCCTACTGACAGCGGCGAGCGTGAGGTCGAAGCTGTACACCCTGCCCCGGGGTTCGCTGTTCTCCCACGTCTGGTTGAACTTCTTGGACACGGCGATTTCGTCGTAGCTGGGCGGGGCCGGCAGGGGGGTGATGCGCCCGGCACCGTTCACGATCTCAAGGGCGCCGACAGGCACCCGCCCCCGTCCGATGCGCTGCGAGTGGTCGGGGACGGTGGCCGTGGTCATGTCGAGGTGGTTGACGTTGCCTGCGGAGTCGACCGCGTAGAAGTTGCCGTCCTGGTCGAAGAAGGTGGCCGAGTACGACTTGCGCGAGCCTGCCGCGGCGCTGGCTTCCGCCGGCGGGAAGACCCCCTTCGCCAGGACGGTCTTCATGGGCTGCCGGCTCGGATCGACGAGTAGCAGGTCGCCGTTGTCGCCCTCCACGGAGATCAGTCGCCCGTCCTTGGGGTGGTAGGCGAAGTCGTCCCACCGGCCGCTTCCCGGTGCGTTGCGAGGCGTGGCCTTCAGGGCCGCCACATCGATGGCATAGCTGTGCACGTCGGGGTTGCTAACGACGAAGAGGATCTTCCCATCGGGATCCATGTCACCGTCGAACCAGGGTCCGCTCGGCAGCCCGTCGATGACCTGGTCCTTCAGGGTGCCGGCCGCCACGTCGATGGTGATGAGCTTGTTGTGGCTCACTGCCAGCAGCAGGGGCTCCTTGCCGTCGCCGCGGTACTGCGCACCCATGGCGGTGTAGCCGGGCTCGTAGGGCGGCACGTTCTCGACGACGCGGGTATCCCCGTCGATGGGGTCGAAGCGGTAGATCCGGGTGTTGGTCCTGCCGACGGCAAGATATACCTTGCGGTGAGCCATGAACTGGGTGTCCTTCCACATGGGAGTGAGGGACACTCATGATTCGCGCGCGCCCACATGCACTACAAGCCTGTCTGCACCTGTTCGAACGCAATAAGCCACCACCGTCGGGTGCTGTGAGCATGGATGCTTACCGCCGGCCCGGCCCTCCGAGCGCCGTCCCTCAGGCGCTCCTCCAGTCGCCGGGCTCACTACGGCCGCCGGTCGGACCCCGCAAGCGACACCGGGTCCGGGAGCCGGAGGCCATTTCCTTCGCGGCCTTGGACACTATCTGCCCGGCGCCGTCGGCCTCTGTCCATCAACGACGCTCAATACGTCCGGTCCCGATCGAACGGACGCGAACACGGTCACGATGCCCCGGCCGCCTCCTCCACAACAGCGTCCGCCAGACCATTTGACATTTGTAACGACCTGGTTGCTGGTGCCCTGCCAACCCTGACCCAGGGGTGCCGTCCGGCAGACCCGTCCATTGCTCGCCGGACATGATGAGCCGCCTTGCCCCTGGACGTCGCCGGCGCGCTCCCCGCTGCCCGCACCACATGCGGAACGGGCGCGGCACCAGCCTGTCCGGCGCCGGGGAAGTCCCCGGCGTCGAGCCCCAGCGCCGCACGAAGTCGGCCAGGGCGCGACGCTGCTATTCCTCGCGGTCGATCCGCTGGGCGACCGGTACACCCACCAGCGCCCACATCACTGAGGCCCGGCCCGGCCGCCATGGGCAGCCACCCTGGTTGGGGCCCTACTGGTCCTGACGAACCGCGAAGTTGCCCGGTGACCGATGCGCCGAAGCCATCCTCCCGCGACCAGCACGAGCACACCAGACCGCGCACACCAGCCCCCTGATCAGCAACTTCAAGATGCACAATGCTCATTGCGCATTCAGGGCCTTTCGTAGCGCCTCCAGGTGCTTGCCGTGGTTCCAGGCGAACCGGCGGGCCTGCAGCTCCATGGCCGGGTACTCGGGCTGGGCCGTCATCTGCTCCGCGTGCTTGCGGTAGTGGTAGACCACGGTCGGCAGCAGAGCACCTCGGGCAGCACCGGTGACGCCGACGAGATAGGCGTAGTCCTCCCCTTGGGGCAGCGCGGCATAGCCACCGCTCGCGCGGACAATCTCGGTGCGCGCAAGGAGCGTCGTCGGGCCGATGGGAATGGTCGAGTCAGGGGTCGTCCAGTGGCGCCAGACATCACCAGGTGCGTGGAAGCCGGGCGGAGTTGAGCAGCGCCAGGTAGTGATCGAGCGGTCGGGGTGAAGGTCTGCAGACCAACCTGCACACCAGCCCAGGTCGTGCTCCTGTGCGTAGCGGAGGCGCACGGACAACGACTGCGCGGGGAGTACGTCATCGTCGTCCGAGGTGGTCAGCCAGTCGGCGGTCACCTCGTTCATCGCGAAGTTGCGCGCGGCGCCAGCTCCCACCGGCCTCGGAAGCGCGACGACCTTCACACGGGCGTCCGTGCGCAGGACTTCCGGCACGTCCTCCGCGGACACGCCGTCGAGGGCCAGTACCCATTCCCAGCTCACGTCCTGATCGCGCAGGCTCGCATATAGCTTCAGTAGGTACGCGATTCGGTCCGGCCGCAGCCGCGTGGGCGTGACGACGGCGACTTCGGCTGCGGAATGCACGGGTGATTTACCTTCCAGAGCCGCAACGGATCGGGCGGCGTCCGACAACTGGTCTTCAACAGCACCCGATTGAGTGGAACGAGAGCCGTTTGGGCGCGCCGTCACGTACATGTCCGCTACGTTCAATCCCAGGTCACTGGCCACAGAGCGCCTCCGTCGGCCGGAAAAGGTTCCGGTCCGGATGCACCTGGACGCGGGCGGGACACTGCCCACCACGACGGGTGAGGTCGTGCGCCAGGGCGAGGATCTCGGGCGGTGGGTGAAGGGGGCCGGCTCGGATGGGACCAGCTCACATCCGAGCAGCAGTGGATGTGTGAGCAGGTCCTCGGGATCGAGCCCGCAGCCGAGGACGAGAAGCCCAAGCCGCGTACCAGCCAGGCACAGAAGTGGGCGCTGCACCTCACCGCCGCCCGGAAGTTCTACGAACGCGAAAGGCACCTTCGGGTGCCGCGCAAACACATCGAAACCATCACCACCGGGCATCGGCGAGGGCCAGGAGGAGCGGGAGCTCCTGCTGGTGCATGGATCGGGAACCAGCAGGGCCGCGACACTGACGCCGGAGCGGGTGGAGCAATTGTCCGCCAGCGGCATGCGCTGGGCGTAAGTGCCAGCGGCTGGGACGGCTGCGGACCCGGCGCCTCGACGGACTCGGCATCGGTCACGTTCTCACTGGTTATCGATGCATCTTCCTTGATCAGAAGTTACACAGAACGTTTGACTCTGTCACGTAATCGGTGGTGACGAAGCGTGATCAGCATCGTTGACACTGCGAGACGTCAACTCCCTTGTGGAGACTGTGTTTTCAGGGTTGTCGGCGCTGGTTGTCGAGGACGTGGTGGACGAGGACGAGGTGATCCACGTGTCGGCGCGGACCGCCAGGAGTCGGTACCGTGCCCGATGTGCGGGACGCCGATTGTGAGAGTGCATGGCCTTCATGGACGTACGGTGGCCGACGTTCCGATGGACGGCCGTCGGGTGGTGGTGTCGGTGCAGGTGCGGCGCCTGGTCTGCACTGTGCTGGGCTGCCCTCGGCAGACCTTCCGCGAGCAGGTCCCCGGACTGTTGGAGCGGTACCAGCGCCGCACAACCCGTCTGGCCGACCAACTCGGCTTCATAGTCAAGGAGTTAGCGGGTCGGGCGGGCGCCCGCCTGTCGCGATGCCTTGCTGTCGCGATCTCCCGCTCGTCCGCACTGCGCATGCTGACGAGGCTGCCCCTGCCGCCGCTGCGCGTGCCGAGAGTGCTCCGTGTCGACGACTTCGCTCTGAAGCGGCGCCACCGCTACGCCACCATCCTCATCGACGTCGAGACCGGCGAACGGATCGACGTACTGCCCGACCGCAGCGCTGACACACTCGAGCGATGGCTGCGCGAACATTCCGGCGTCGAGATCATCTGCCGCGACGGCTCGGCGGCCTACGGCGAGGCGATCCGCCGGGCTCTGCCCGGCGCGGTGCAGGTCAGCGACCGCTGGCACATCTGGAAGAACCTCTGCGCCAAGGCCCTGGCCACCTTCCGATCCCACAGCTCGTGCTGGGCCACCGCCAACACGCCGCGTCCCGCGGGCGTGCACGAGCAGACCACCCGCGAGCGCTGGCACCAGGTTCACGACCTGCTCCGCAGGGGTGTCGGCCTGCTCGAATGCGCCCGCCGCCTCAACCTGACCCTCAACACGGTCAAGCGCTACGCGCGGACCCGGGAACCCGAAAACCTGCGCCGAGCCCCGCGCTACCGGCCCACTCTGGTCGACCCCAACCGAGAGCATCTCCGCCGGCGCCGTGCGGAAGACCCGGCCGACCCCGTCAAGCAGTTGTTCCGCGAAATCAAGGAGCTGGGTTACACCGGCAGCCTCAATCTCCTCTACCGCTACATCACCCAGGGCCGGGCCGAGGGCGACCGGCCCGTCACCACCCCACAGCGCCTGACCCGCCTTTTACTCACCCGCCCCGGCAACCTGTGGGACAAGGACGCCGCACTCCTTGGCGAGCTCACTGCCGCCTGTCCCGAGATGACCGCCCTCGCCAAGCTGGTTCGGGAGTTCGCCACACTCCTCTCCCCGGCCTCAGGCAACGAGACGGTGCTCACGAAGTGGATCACCGACGTGCGGGCCGCCGACCTGCCCTACCTGCACGCCTTCACCAACGGCCTGGAACTCGACCGCGCCGCTGTCAGCGCCGGCCTCACCACCCCGCACCACAACGGCCGCACCGACGGCGTCAATACACGGACCAAGAGAATCATGCGGCAGATGCACGGCCGAGCCGGGTTCCCCATCCTCCGCCACCGCATCCTCCTCCGGTGATCGCCACGGAGTGCAACCAGCGATTACGTGACAGAGCCGATCGTTTTACAGTCCCGCTGAGCAATGTCATCGAGGATTGATGGCTGGCAGTTTCATCTTGTGAGCACATCCGAAGTCCAGGACAGTGCCCGGGGCTACGCGGTCACGTCACGGCCCCACGGCTCCGGTCCGGCTCCGCCTCGGGGCCGTCTCAGCCGGCCGGTGGACGCAGGACGACCGCAATGTCCGGCGGCAGATGCGTATCCTCGCCGATGGGCGCCGACTGGACCTGCTCGGCCGTCAGACCGGTCCCGGTCACGTCCGCTCCCTTCAGGTGGGCCCCCCGCACGGCCCGTGATCTTGCTCTGCAAGTTGCAACCATCGGCCACTGGGTGACGATGGAGTCATGGAGAGAGGGCACGGCCGAGGAGAAGGCGGCTAACCATGGGTGAGCATGTCCGCGCCGGTGACCTCGACATCTGGACGGAGCAGGTCGGTCAAGGACCGGACGTCCTGCTCATCGGCGGCTTGGGCGACACCGTCGAATCGTGGCAGTTCCAGCTCGATGGGCTCTTGGACCGCTACCGTCTGATCGCCTTCGACAACCGGGGGGCCGGCCGGACGGCGAAGCCTGACGGTCCTGTCTCCGTGGAGATGCTGGCGGACGATGCAGCGGAACTTCTCCGGGCGGTCGACGTTTCCTCTGCTCACGTGGCGGGCTTCTCCGGCGGCAGCATCATCGCCCAGGAACTGGCGCTACGCCACCCCGACCTCGTGCGCAGCCTCGTCCTGCAGAGCACATGGCCGGTGATGGACCCGTACCTCCGCTCGTGGGCCCGGTTCATCCAATGGCTGGTGGCGGTCGCTCCGAGCGAGCGCACGTTTCTCGAGGGCTTCTATCTCGCCATCTACACAGCGCGGGCGCACAACGACGGAAGCGTCGGCCTGATCATCGACGAGGTGCTCGCCTTCCCCCACAAGCAGTCGGCCGAGGATGTGCAGCGGTTTCTCGATGCCTTCATCGACCACGACACCACGGACCGCCTGCCGCGGATCGCCGCGCCGACGCTCGTCCTCGCCGGCGGCCGCGACATGACCGCGCGCCCGTCGCTCGGCCGCGCCGTCGCCGAAGGGATCCCCAACGCCCGGTTCGAAGTCATGGAGGAGGAGGCCCACCAGCCCTTCCAGGAAGTACCGGACGAATGGAATTCCCGCGTCGATGCGTTCTGGCGCGACATCGCGACAGGCGGCTGAACCATCCACGGCTACCGCACCAGCGGCAACCGTGCTTATCAGATGGAGTCGCATCCCGCTGGGCGTGATCCTGAAGCTGGGAGGCCACCATGGCCGGGAGGCAGAGCCACAGCGCCGGCACGCCGATGAGGGGGGGAGGGGAGCCGGCGCGGTAGGGAGGCTGACATTCCGAGCTCCCTCCTGGACGAGTTTGCCTCCAGGTTGCGGGCGCAGCTCATTTGTCCCGGGGATTCCGGCTACGAGCCGGCTCGAGAGCTCTGGAACGGGATGTATCGACAGGCGCCCGGCACTGGTGGCGCGGTGCGAAGGTGATGAGGACGTGGTCGCCGCAGTGCGCTTCGCCCACGACAACAAGCTGTTGCTCGCGGTACGCGGGGGCGGGCACGGCGTGGCCGGCCATGCGTGGATGTCGACCCCGAGGGGCGCGGGCGCAAGGTGGCTGCACGCTGGGAGACCTCGACCGCGAGACCCAGCGCCATGGGTTTGCCACTCCTGTGGGGGTGGTGTCGGCGACCGGGATCGCCGGTCTCACCCTGTCAGGGGGGATGGGCTGGCTTCGGCGCAAGTACGGGCTGAGCTGCGACAACCTCCTATCCGCGAGGGTGGTTACCGCCGATGGGAACCTGCTTGCCGTCAGCGAGAACGAGGACCTCTTCTGGGCGATCCGCGGCGGCGGCGGCAACTTCGGCGTCGTGACGTCTTTTGAGTACCGCCTGCATCAGTCACAGTCGCCGACCGGGTCAGAGCTGACTTCGGGTAACGACCGCCGATCGTCCGTCGCGGCAGGGTACGCAGAGAAGCTGAGCGCAGCATGGTCCGGGCGGTGTGGACTGAGGACTTACGGCCGGATCTGAGCGCGCCGGCGTCCTGCGCGAGGCGAGGCGCCTGACCGGGGCCTTCCAGTCAGGCGCCTCGCGCACCCGTGATTGCACCGCCTGCGGGCCCATCAGGCTCGCGACGAAAATATATGGCACTGCGCCGCGCGATCCACCAGCTCGTCTCCGAGGCGGTCATGAACTGCGCAGGAGGGTGCTGCGCTGCGCCGAGCCCGCGCCGGGCAGCGCCGGGCAGCTTCTGGACGAACTGCAGGAGCGTGTCGCCTCGGTGACGCTGGCGGTTCGGTCAGGCTTATGCGCGACTGTGCCCTCGGCGAAACGGCTGATTGCCAGGGGGCATGAGTCGAGGGCTTCGGCTCAGCGGGCCGGGCGCCGGCCACTTCTACGGTCATCTGCGACCGCCGTGCGGGTGGGCTTTGCCTTTGCCCTCTTGGAGGGAGCCTTCTTCTCGGCCGCCTTCCTGTCCGCAGCCTTGCGGTCCATCGCCTTCTTGGCGGGAGGGTTCTTCGGTCCCGGCCTCCTGTCGGTAGGTTTCTCGGCTGCCTCCTCCGTGGCCGGACGATGCCGAGCAGTTCTGGCAAGTTGCGGCTCTACGGGCATCCGCAGCCGGGTACCGCTCCGCAAGGACCAGCGGACCTCTTTGCACTCGTTGAGCTTCCTCCAGCTCGGCCAATACATCGAGTACAAGGCCAAGCGGACTGGGGGGCCGCTGGTGTACGTCGATCCGGCGTACACCAGCCAGCAATGCTCCGAGTGCGGCCACATCGAGCGGAAGAACCTTGTCGATCAAGCGACGTTCGCATGCCGGTGCTGCGGGGCCGGGCCCTGACCCCGGATTTTGGACACCGGAGAGACTTGGATCTTGATGGTCCAGGAGAACGGAGTCCCCGTGGGGATGAAGCATTACCCCGCCGAGTTCAAGGCGGACGCGGTCGCGTTGTGCCGGTCCCGCCCGGGAGCGACGATCAAGTCGGTCGCCGCAGACCTCGGAGTGAACACCGAGACGCTGCGGAACTGGATCCGGGCCGCTGACGGACGGCGCCCCGGACCGCCTTCCGCACCCGTGGTGGCGCCGCAGCCTGGCGGTTACGCGGTCCAGGTGGAGCTGGGCGCGGCGCGGAAGAGGATCCGCGAGCTGGAGGAGGAGCGGGATATTCTCCGCAAGGCGGCCCGGTATTTCGCCGGGGAGACGCGCTGGTGAACCGCTGCCAGTTCGTTGACGATCACCAGCGCCTGTTCGGCGTCACGCGGTTGTGCTCGTTGCTGGGGATCGCCCGCTCGAGCTTCTACTACTGGCGCCGCACCGCGGCCGCACGGACGGCCCGGCAGGCCGCCGAGGCCGAACTCGAGGCCCGGATACGCAAGGTCCACCAGGAATCCGACGGCACCTACGGTGCCCCGAGGATCACCGCGGAGCTCCGCGAGGACGGCGGCCTGGTGGTCAATCACAAGCGTGTCGCGAGAATCATGCGGACCATCGGCCTTGAAGGCGTCCGCCTGCGGCGCCGGCACCGCACCACCGTCGCGGACCCGGCCGCGGCGAAGGCGCCGGACCTGATCGGCCGCGACTTCACCGCGACCGCGGTGAACGCGAAGTACGTCGGTGACATCACGTACTTGCCGGTCAGCGGCGCGAAGCCGCTCTATCTCGCGACCGTGATCGACCTGTGTTCCCGCCGCCTGGCCGGGTGGGCCATCGCCGATCACATGCGCACCGAGCTCGTCATCAACGCCCTCCATGCCGCCGAGCGGACCCGCGGGAGCCTGTCCGGGGCGGTGATGCACACCGATCACGGCTCGCAATATACGAGTCGAATCTTCGCCGAAGTCTGCAGGTCAGCAGGGGTGCGGCAGAGCATGAGCGCGGTCGGGTCCAGCGCGGACAACGCCGCCGCCGAATCGTTCAACGCCAGCTTCAAAAGAGAGACGTTGAAAGGCCGAAAGGGCTGGTCGAGCGAGCGTGCGGCCCAACTCGACGCCTTCCGCTGGATGACCCGATACAACACCCGACGCCGGCACTCCCGCCTCGGACAGCGATCACCGATCGCCTACGAGAACACCTTCCAAACAACATCAACTACCCTGGCCCGAGCCGCATAGACGTGTTCAAGATCCGGGTCAAGGCCCGCCCTCATGCACCCGGACGACAACGCGTCCCACAACATCGCCCGCAAGGGCAAGACCGTGTGGACTGAGGGGAGTCACGCGTCCCAGCCACCCCATAACGGGTGCCTTGGACGGAGGAGCCAACCCAACAGCCAGTTGGGCGCTACCTCCAAGCCCGGCCCTTCAGGACCGGGTCAAGTTGACGCGAACAGCTTCCCTTGCCGGGTCGGGCTTCAGCACTTGGTCTCAGAAGGGCATGCGGCCTCGGGCGCTGCGGCCGGCGGAGCCGCTGCGGCCCACGGCCTTGGAGCTGCTGCGGAAGGGCTTGCTGAAGATCCGGCCCAGGATGCCGGGGGCCTTGCCGCCGGCGCGTGATCCGGCTCCCAGGGTGCGCTGGGTGCCGCGTTCGGGATGCCGGGAGAGGCGGGGCACAAAGAAGGCGAGAACAGCCAGAACGATACAGACAGCGACAATGCCGATAATCATTATGAAAAGCTCCGTGGGTCGAGGTGTCTTTGCCACCTGCCCCGCCCACGCAGGCGCATGCGCCGGGGCCGCAGCCAGTCAGGGTCCCGGGGGTACAGTCGGCTCGCTGCTCAGCCCGCGTCGGACCGGGCACCGCGGCCCGACGTTCCCTCGTCGCGTTCCGGCCAGGTGACGCCATGACTAGGGTCAATACCGGTAACTTAGAGTGTTTGTGTTCGCTTGACCCGTTTGGGTTTGGTGGCATCAACGATGGTGATGGCCGGGGCGCGTGGTCGGTCTGTAGTGCGGTGGGCGGCGCGTTTGAGGGGCCAGTTGGCGACTTTGCGTTTGATGACGCGAGGGTTGGACCGGCGGCGTCGTGGTGGCAGGAGGCGTTCGAGGAGTTCAGTGTGGGTTCCATGGGAACGAGGACCGCCACGGCCACGGCTGTGGCGGTCTCGGGATCCAGCTGGCCGTCGACCTGCCAGCCGTCCCGTCGCTCTTTGGCGAGCCGCGCGTCTTGGGCCCGGGCCTCGGCATCGGGTGCGCCCACGGCATGCATCGCCTCGTCGTTCGCGTCGGCCAGCTTCTCGGTGAGGTACTCGGTGAGGTACTCGGTGATGAACTTCCGGGCGAGGTCGGCTTACTCGTCCTCACCGTGCTGGTAGTCGATGGCCTTACGGAGTGCCTCCCGTAGTTGGCCAAGATCCGGTGCATCGGCCGGGCCGACAGACGTGTCGTAGGTCCGACAGGAGAGTGACGCCTGAGCGCTGTAGGACGTGGCGAACCAGTCGTAGCCTTCGATTCGAATCGACGGAGATCCGGTGAACCCGATGCTCTCGGCCTCCGCCTGGTCGGCGATCACGCGCGTGGTGAAGCCTGTGGCACCCAGCCCTGTCTCCTCCAGCGCCTGCCGCAACCGCGTCTCGGCGAGCTGTCGATGCGGGCAGCTAGACCTGGATTTCGCACGTGGTGATGTGCTCTGGCCGGTCTGTCACCCGTCGGATGATGGTCGGCCGGTCACGCTCCCCGAACGGCTACCGGAGTGACCGGAACAGCCGACGCCGCGGCTGCTCGGGGAAGCCGACTGCGTAGTGGAAGCCGTCGTCGCCGACGGTGCGTCGCAGCGTTCGCACAATCGCCTCGGGATCGTCGTAGGGGCCGTTGACGTAGAAGGGCTTGCCGTCACGGCCGAAGCGGACCGGGCAGGGACCGGCGGACTCACCGAGCACAGCAGCGGCAGCCGCGAAGTCCGTGTCGGGAGTGAACCCGAGTTCGTGAGCGTAGGCGGCAGCGCCGAAGACCAGGGCACGGGCAAGCTCAGCGGGAACCTGCACATGCCCTTCGAAGGCGCTGAAGTAGGCGTGCCGGTGCGCGGCCAGCCGGCTCGGGGTCATAGGCTCCGGAGGCAGCGCGTTCTTCACCCCCAGGCACCACACATCCAGCAGGAACCCGGCGACCTGCGCCTTCGCAGAGCGCGTGCTGTCCGCGGCGACAAGAATGGTGACAAGGCCGCGTACCTCCTCGGCGTCGGAAGCCCCAGGGTCCAAGCCCTTCCACTGCGGCGCACTTTCAAGATCCACGCTGCGGCTCCAGCCGGCGTTCACCCAGCAACGCGGCTCGCCACGACCTGACGCCGTAACCTGCACGGCGCCGTTGAGCACTCCGACGACATCCGCGAGACCACCCCCAGCGTTCTGGCGATCGCCTTCGCTGACCGGCCCTGCTGGTCAAGATTCTGTACCTGTACTGCAAGCCGCTCATCCACAGTCCCACCCTACGGCCGCCGCCACGGTCACAGGGCCCGAATGCCAGCAGCTCAACCACCCGAGCGATCCTGCGAAGGGACGCAACTTGAGTGTGCTGGTAGTTACGTCATGAACGGTGGTTCTCGGCTTCTCTCCTGGTATGAGCAACTCATCGGGTGTGCCTCGTCGTTCGGCTCTGCGGCCGCGGACCGAGGTGGCGGTGTCGCGTGTGGTGGAGAAGCGTCTGGGTGCGCTTCCTGTGGTGGCGGGTTTCCTGCGGCGGTTGGATGTGGCGGGGCTGTCGATCGGGCTGCCCGATCGGAGAAAGGGCCCTGTCCACCCATGGCCAGATCGTCGAGGCACTGGTCGCCAACCGTCTGACCAGCCCTCTTCCGTTGCAGCACGTATCTCACTGGGCGCTGGAGTGGGCAGTGGAAGAGGTGTTCGGGCTGTCCGCGGACATCCTCAACGACGACCGGCTCGCCCGGGCGCTGGACGCGATCGCCCCGAGCCTGGAGAGCATCGTGGGATCGGTCGGGGCCCGGGCCATCGATGTGTTTGGCCTCGACGTCACGCGCCTGCACTGGGACATGACCTCGATGTCCCTGCACGGCGCCTACGAGGAGACCGAAGAGGACTATCCCGCCCCGGCCTACGGCCACCCCAAGGACCGGCGCACAGATCTGAAGCAGATCCAGGCCGGACTCGCTGTCACCGGGGACGGTGGCGTGCCGGTCTTCCACCGCGCCTACGACGGCGGCGCGGCAGAGGTCTCCCAGGTCACCGCCGCCATGACGAGCCTGTCCGCGATGGCCGGCGAACGGAACTTCCTACTGGTCGGAGACTCCAAGCTGCTCTCCTGGAACAACGTCGGCGCGATGAACGACGCGGGGGTGGGCTTCATCGCGCCGCTGGCCGCGGCCCGTGTCCCAGCCGGCCTGCTCGCCTCCCTCGATCAGAACACCGCCCGCCCGGTGGAGTACGTCGCCCAGCGCGATACCAACAAACCAGCAGATCAGCGCTGTTCCTACCGGGTCCTGGAGGACACCATGGAACTGACCGGGCCCCGCAAACGCGACCGGGCCCACCGCATGCGCCGGATCCTGGTGCACTCCAGCGCCAACGCGACAGCCGCCGCGAACGCCCGTGCCCTGAAACTGAAACGCATCACCGAGGAGCTCGACAAGCTGACCCGGACCGCCGGCTCCCGGTACTACCCAGACACCGACGCGGTCACCGAAAGATCACCCAGATCACCAGCAAACGGAAGGTCACCGCCTACCTCCGAACCGAGGTCACCACCGACCCCGACACCGCAAAACCCACTCTGACCTGGTTCTTCGACCAGCAGGCCATCGACGCGGAAGCCGCCACCGACGGCTGGTACGCACTGCTGAGCAATCTTGACCCCGAGGAAGCCGACGCGGCCGAGGTCCTCATCCGCTACAAGGGCCAGCCCACCGTCGAGCGCCCCTACAGCGAGTTCAAGGGACCTCTCGCGGTAACCCGATGTTCCTGCACCACAACCGGCGCATCGCCGCACTGATCACCGTGATCTGCCTGGCCCTGCTGATCTTCTGCCTGATCGAACGGGAGGTGAGGCGAGCCCTCCTCCCGGCCACCGGCCTCGTCGGCTTCTACGCCTTCGACAACCGGACAGTACGGCCCACCGGACGCCTGATCTTCTTCGCACTCAGCCGGATCCGCTACCTGCCCGCCCACGACAACTCACCACCCCAGATCCTCATCCCCGAACCAATCCAGCTCCACCTGCTCGAACTACTCAACATCGACCCAGCCCAACCCCGCTGGATGACTGAGTGATTCCACACGTGCGAAATCCAGGGCTAGAGGACCAGCTGGGTCTGCAACCGTAGCTGGAGACGGCCGTCGACGGTGGGGCCTTCGGGCGGTTGGTGGAGGCGACGTCGCTGCCAGCGGTCGCCCGCGCACATGCGCTGCATCTGCTCTGGCACCGCCGACTCGGTGTTGACCTGGGCCAGCCGCTGGGGGATAGCTCGGCGATCTGGCGGAATTCCCGGACGAGGTACGTCTGATGCCTCTGCTGAATCTGGCTCCCGGCCTGTTGCTACGGGTCAATGGCATCGACTCGACCGTCGAGGAGGTCCAGCGCCGCAAGTCGGACAGGTGCTCCTCGGTGGGCCCGACGGGGCGAGAGAGAGCCGCCCGATCCGCTGGCTGATGCACCACCCGGACTGCGTCGCCACGCGGGTGGACGGCTCGCCAGGGAGTCGGGGCAGCGCCCACCAGCCCGTTACCGGGGCCGACTTGACGGTGGTCCAGCTGGCCCGCGCCCGGCTGCGGGCCGCACACGTCCTGGAGGCGGAGACCGGCTACCGGGCGGAGCACCCAGGCCGAGCCCTGCCCGGTGAGCCGCGGCTCGCCTACGACCCGGATCGGACCACGGTGACCGAGCGGCGCCGGGCCAAGGCTGGCGCACTTCGGACCGCTGAGGCAGTTCACCATCGCCAACTCGAACCACCCCGACCACACCGTGCAGACCCGGGCCCTGCACGCCTACTTGCGGTGGCGCAACGCCAACGCCCGCCACCGCGATGTCCTGGCCGCCGAACGCAAGGAACGCGCCCGTATCCGAAGCGAGAAAGGCATCCGCTGGGGAGGACGCCCTCTCAAAACCGCAGCCCTGACCCCGGCGTACCTACGCGGTCACAGCACTAGTTGCGAGTACTGCTGCCAGCGCGGATCTCAGCTCGTTGCCCTCGTCGGGTCGGCATCGCAACTTGAAACGGGCGACGATCATCTCGGCCTTCCCTGAGTCGGGCGCCCGTAGATCCAGTTTTCGATCGAGAGCCTTCGCGGATGCCACACCTGTTTATGCCAATTAGACTGATCTTTGTACTCCAAACATCTGATTCTGTTCGCACTGGCTGGCTGTTGTGCGATCGGCAGGGAGGTGAGGAGATGGCCCGTCTGGCTCCGATGCGCATCGGAGATGTCGAGGTCTGGGTCGAGACGACGGCGGTGGCAGGCTCCGAGGAGACGGGGGCCGGCTTCGACAGAGCGCGGGAGAAGGTCGTCGACGCCTACGAGAGAGCGCAGTCGACGATCGTGGAGGTGGCGTCAACCACCGTCGACATGGTGGGTCGGCTCGCCACGCGCAGCGCGCGTCCCGACCAGCTCGAAGTGGAGTTCGCGCTGAAGTTCGCGGCCAACGGCAACGTCATCGTGGCGGGAGCCTCGGCCGACGCCACCCTCTGTGTCCGGCTCGTCTACATGTCGGATTCACGTACCGCTCCGCCCGCAGAGGCTCCATCACCGCCTGGTGGGTGATCTCGTGACCACCACACACGGGCAGGTGCCCGGCTTTCTCGGCCGGGTGCTCAATCCTGACGGTGGGTCCGAGGGCACGTGCTTCCAGGTCGCGCCAGCGGTGTTCGTGACCGCCTCGCACGTACTGAAGAACCTGGGCGCCGACGAGGTCGGCGCGTCCGTGTCGCTCGATCACCTCGCCCTCGGCGGAGGTCCGCCCGTCCAGAGCAAGGTGGTGCGGCTCGACCTGTCGCATGACCTCGCGGTGCTGCGCGCGGACCACTCGTTCGAGGACTCCGTGCCCGGCGTGGCCCCTACGGACAGCGGCGTGCTGAAGACGGAGCGCGTCGTCCTCACGGGCGTGGCCATGGTGGAGGACCCAGACTACGAGTACCGCTACCTGGACGCGCCAGGATTCTGGGCCGGTGGCACGCTGCGAAATGGCATACGGCTGGGCCTGCTCGAGACGAAATGGGTGAAACCCGGAATGAGCGGGGCTCCGGTCCGGCGCCTAACGGACGGCGTCGTCGTCGGCGTCGTGTCGGCTCGCTACAACAGCGAAGATGGCTGGATGCGGGACTCCGTTTTGGTGGTGCGGACGGAGCACTTGGCACCTCTGTTGAAGGGGATCGCGGACGTCACTGTGGCGGCTCGCGCCAGCAGCCGCGTACCGATCCTTCCGCGCAATTTCGTTCCGCGGAGCGAGGATGTGACGTCGCTCGTCGACATGTTGCTGTCAGTGAGCGACGAGCCGGTGGTCGTGCACGGCATGCCTGGCATCGGGAAGACCGTTCTCGCCGCCGCAGTGGCACGCGACCAGCGGGTGCGGGAATCCTTCCCCGACGGTGTCCTGTGGGTGACGCTCGGTCGTGAGCGCGACATCACACGCAGCCAGGCAGCCCTCGCGGGGGAGCTCGGCGACGGTGACCGCGCGTTCGCCGAGCCGGAGCAGGGAACGGCGAGACTGAGGACGCTGCTGGAGGCCAGGAGCTGTCTGCTGGTGGTCGATGATGTCTGGTCCGAGCGGGATCTCGATGCGTTTGACGTGCTCGGCCCGCACGGTCGGAGGATGGTCACCACGCGTGATGCCAGAGCCGGTGGGGTCGCCGCGGTCGGCCACCTGGTAAGCGCCCTGCCCGAGGATCTCGCCTTGGAGTTGCTGACGAAATGGGCTGGTCAGGACGTAGACCAGGAGCGTTCCGGAGAGATCAT
This sequence comes from Streptomyces sp. NPDC055287, assembly GCF_053646035.1. NCBI lineage: Bacteria > Bacillati > Actinomycetota > Actinomycetes > Kitasatosporales > Streptomycetaceae > Streptomyces > Streptomyces sp. NPDC055287. The sequence continues at coordinate 17,841 of NZ_JBSHNE010000034.1, forward strand.
CCGCGCTTGCGGAGGTCTGCCGCTGGCGTTGTCCATGATCGGGGCGATGGTGCGTGGCCGGCGCGACGGGTGGGACAACGTGCTCGCCAAGCTCCGTGCGGCTGACCTGGGCAGGATCCACCAGTACATCCGGGGCTACCCGCACGAAAGCCTCTTGATAGCACTTCAGGTCAGTGTGGACGCACTCCCCGACCCGGGAGTCGCCTCTCGCTACCTCGATTTCGCGCTGATTCCCGAGGACGTCGCTGTCCCCGAGGCAGTGCTGGTGATGCTGTGGGCGGCGGAGGGTCTTCGGCCGGACCTGGCGCAGGACGACATCAATCTGCTGGTGGACCGGTCACTCGTCCAGCGCGACGCAGACGGTCGGCTGTCCTTGCACGACCTTCTCTTCGACTACGTGCGCGCCGTACGGTCCGAGGCCGGTGACGCGCAAGCCCGTCATCGAAGCCTGCTCGCCGCCTACCGCGCCCAGTGCCCGCACGACTGGCCGAGCGGACCGGACGACGGCTACTTTTTCGAGCACCTCTCCCGCCATCTCGTCGAGGCGGGGCAGGCCGAGGAACTGCACCGGCTGATCGGCCTCACCGCCGCTGACGGCCGCAATGCCTGGTACGAGGCCAAGCGCGACCTCGGTGACGTCGCGGGCTTCCTCTCCGACGTCAACACGGCATGGCAGCTGGCCCAGTCGGCCTACGACTCCGCCGACACCGGCCGAGCGGCGGAGAGCATCGCGCTGCAGATCAGATATGCGCTGATCACGGGATCCCTGAACAGTCTCGCCCGCAACAATCCGCCCGAACTGCTCGCCGCCGTCCTCGCACAGGACGTACGGGGTGCCCGAGAGGTGCTCACCTACGCAGCCCGCGTACCCGACCCGGCACAGCGGTGCGCCGCGCTCGCCGCGCTCGCACCCCACCTGCCGGACGGGCTCATCCACGAGGCACTGGCGGCCGCGGAGGCGACCCCGGAGTCGAATGGGGAAGGCGACGTCCGCGCCACCGCGATCGGGCGGCTGGCCGCCCGGCTGACTGAGTTTGGTCACGTCGAGGAAGGCCGGGCGGCCGTCGAGCGCCTCAAGAATCCGGCGCTCCGCGCGACGGCCCTGGCGATGACGGCTGCCCACAGGCCCGAGGCGGCCGCGGAGGCCATCCGGGCCGCCGCTCAACTCAAGGCCGGCCGCCCCCGGGGGCAGGCGCAGGCTCGGGTCGCGGAGGTTCTCGCCGACCGCGGACTGCCGGACTTGGCGGTAGACGCGGCGCAGCGGATCGGCGACACCGAGGCGCGCTGGCGCGCGCTCGGGCGGATCGCGCCGCACCTGCCGCAGTCGCTGCGGGAGGCCGCCGTGACGCACGCGTTCCAAACTAGCGGACCGGCCAAGCGAATTCGAACCCTGCTCCCGTTTCTCCCCTGGTTGACCGACTCTCAGGTGCGGAAGGTACTGGAGGGCGTCACAGGGCTGGGCAACAGGGCCGAAGTGGGTGCGGCGTGCGCGGTGATCGCCGGACATTTGCCCGAGCCGCTGGCGACCAAGACCCTCGATCGCGCCCTGGAACAGGTGCTCAAGGCGGGAGCGTCGCCGCGTCGTGGAGAAGCCATGGTGACGGTGGCCGCGCACCTGCCCGCGCCGCTCGTTCGAACGGCCCTCGTACGTGTCAAGCGCCAGAAGGCATACCAGGCTCAGGCCCTCTCCGCGCTCGGCGCGCGTCTGGCCGAGCTCGGCCTCCCGGAGGAGGCTCTCGATCTCGCGCGGTCGACGGCCGACGGTGACAGCCGAGCCCGGATCCTGGCAGCGATCGCGCCACATCTGTCGGCAGCGGCGCTCACCCAGGCACTCGCCCTGACGGGTGTCATAGGGGACGCGACCGCGCGAGGCCATGCGGTAAGCCGGCTGACCCCGCATCTGCCCACGGACGATTGTGTCGAAGTCGCGGAGGAGGTAGCTCAGGACGTCACGGGCACGGACCGGGTGGCGATGGCGCTGGCGATCGCTCGCCGACTCCCTGACACTGACAGAAGCCGACTCCTCGACGAGGCCCTGCACACGGCCAAGACGATTCAGGATGACCAGGAACGCGCATCCGCGCTTGTGCGGATCGCGCCTGATCGCCCGAATGAAGTGCTTGCCGCGGTGGCCGAGGACACTGGCCATGCGATGCGGCCGTGGTACGCGACACTGCTGGGAGCCCTCGCCGACGCCGGCTGGGCAGACGAGGCCGTGGCCGCGGTACGCACGTTGGGACCGCAGGACCCCGGGTGGGGCAATGGCGAGCCCTGGAATTCTGCGGACGACGGTACAGGGGACGAGGTCCCCGAATGGTTCTCGGACTTCCGCCGGGCGCATCTGGATTTCGCTCGCGCGCACAGGGAGATGGAGGAGCAGAGCGTCACGCTGCTCAAGGCAGCCCTGTTCGGCCACCTGCTGGCCTACCTCTCGGGCGACGTGCGCGACGCCGTGGCAAGAGAAGCGCTCCAGTTTCTCGACACCGATTGGAGCGGCTCCAACTGGTTCAGCGACAGTGGCGACATCGAGGACATGGCATTCGCCGCCATTGCGCGCAACCTGCCGCGGGATCTGACGGACCGGGCGGCGAGCTTGCTCACCACGAGGGCGGAGTGTCGTGGCCTTCCGTTCCCGGAGACCGCCATCGCGCTCGCACTGCGTGAGCATGGCGCCGCACAGCATCCCGACGTGGAGCACGCCCTGGACGCGGGGCTCGGCATGCGTCACAGCGACGTGGACGGGCGAAAGGCCGACGACCGGTCGTACGCCGTTGAGCACCTGACGGTGGCGCTGCCCCGCATCGTCCGGGATCTGCCGTTGCACGCGATCGAGCGCCTGCTCGAGCGAACCGCCGAGGCACGTACGTCGACCGAGTCCGTGCCGGGCGAGTGGGTGTGGCCAACACGAGGATCGGCAGCAGAGCAGCGGGTGCTCTCCCCCTTGGCCGTCCGGCTCGCCGAGCTAGGCGAGACCGCCCGGGCGGTGGATTTCGCGTGTGCCCTGTGGGAACCGGAGTACCGTCGTCAGGCAATGGAGGGACTCGCCGCCCTGCTGCCCAGGGCCGCACTGCTCAGCATCTGGACCGGCCAACCGGGCGGCTCGCTGATCCGCGAGTTGTCGAAGCAGGCCCGCGACGATCTGCTCAGCGACCTCGCCGGGCTTACCCCAGCCATCGTGGCGCTGGGCGGCGAGGGCGTCGCAACCGCCGAGCTGGCCGCGATCCGCAACGTCAGCCGCTGGTGGCCGTAAGCGCGCGTCGAGGCAGGCATCACGCTCGCTGGCCCAGCCCTGTCGGCTCCTGCTGCCCTAGCGGCCGCGCCGGGCACCGTCCGCAGTGGTGGACCAGCCCCTTGCTGGCGTGCGTGCGGTCCACCAGTTCAGGGGGCGCCTCGGGTGAGGTTCGCGAAAGTGTGCAGGTGTGGAAGCCGAGGCCCAGGGCGCCTGGCACAGGTCGCGGGCCCTCAGGGGCTGCCCGGCATCGGCGAAGACGGCAAGGATGTGCTGGTAGGCGGGATTGTCGGGCTGCTGCGCGGGCGGCGTGGCCAGCGCGAGGACGGTCTTCCGGATGGTACGCAGATTCCCGAGTTCCTGCTCCGTCTCCCACAGTTGAGCGGCAGAGGCCGAAGGGGTACGAGTCCTGGGGCCAACCATCGTCCGGCGCTGACGTGGCCCCTGACATTTCGTCAGGGGCCACTACTGAGGTTGTGGGCGTGGTGTCGTCCATGTGAGGCCGGTCGCGGTGAGGCATCCGTCTATGACGTCGCTGCGGTACTGGATCTGTCGGAGGCCGTGTCGTAGCCGGCGGATGAGGTGGTCGGGGTCAGTGAAGGTGGTATTGGCCTGGCTGGTCCGGCGGAGGATTGACCAGATGCCTTCGACGGGGTTGAGGTCGGGTGTGTAGGGCGGCAGGTGGTAGGCGGTGATCCAGTCGTGTGCGCCGATGAAGGCCCGCATGCGGGCGTCTTTGTGGACGTTCAAGTTGTCCCAGATGAGGACGATCGGCCCGCCGAGCTGCTGGTGGGCGGCGATGAGAAGGTCGCTGTACTCAGTCCAGGCGAAGCTCTTGCGGCCGCCGCTCTTGTGATCGGTATGCCGTTTGAGCCGGTAGACCAGGCGGGAGCGTTCTCCGGGTTTGTAGCAGCACAGGGCCGCGATGGAGAAGCGGCGTTGGGAACGGCCGCGGACCCGGATGACTGGAGTGGTTCCGCGTTTGGCCCAGGTGCGTGAGGTCGGCGGCGTCATCGAGAATCCGGCTTCGTCGCTGAGTAGGCCCGGGGCGCGGTGCCGAGATTGCTCCCGGCCCGTTTCCCCGGACCTCTCGCCGAACCCGCCGTGCGCCTCTCGACGCAACGGGCTCTCCACGGTCTCTGCCGTCAGGTGGTTGCAGTGGCCCAGGGGCTGGGAATCGTGTTGCCGCGGTAGCGATACCGGGTGACCGGGATCGCGCTGATCTTCCGCAACTCGATCTCGCCCGCGCTGATCGGCAGCCATCGCCCGGTGGGGGTGGTGAGCCGTCTGCGGACGTCCGACCAGTTCCAGTGATGCCGCTCTTGCAGCAGCCGGATCATTCGCCACCAGACGAGGTTGTCCAGATTGCTGAAGGTGCGCTTCGCAACGGCATGCCTGAAGTAGTTGGCCCATCCGTGGGTGACCCTGTTCAGATTGATCAGCACCACGGCCAGGTCCTGCTGCGACGTTCTGTGGGTGAGGGTACGGATCTTCGCCTTCACCGACCGGACGGGCCGGTCGGCGATGAAGGTGTAGACGTACCACTTGTCCGTTCCGCGCTTGCGGCGCCACTGGATGTGGAACCCCAGGAAGTCGAACCCCTCGCTCAGGTGCACCAGTTGGGTCTTGGCTTCCGAGAGCCGCAACCCCATCGGTGCGAGGACCTGGGCGATCTCCTCGCGCAGTGCCTCGGTGTCCTGCCTGGTCCCTTTGACCAGGACGACGAAGTCGTCCGCGTAGCGGACCAGCCGCCACGAGGGCAGGCCCTTGGCACTCCGCCGTTCGCGCCGAGTGCTGGTGGACAGTTCCCCGTCCGGTTCCCATGCCCGGTGCAGGTGCTCATCGAGCACCGACAGGGCGATGTTCGCCAGGAGAGGGGAGATGATGCCCCCTTGCGGCGTGCCGGTGAAGGTCTCCTGCTGTTCCCCGAGTTCCGTCAGGAGACCAGCCTTCAGGAACGCCTTCACCAGCGCCAGTACCCGCTTGTCCTTGACCCTCATCCGGACACGGTCCATCAGCGCGACGTGGTCGATCTCGTCGAAGCACGCCGCGATGTCCGCGTCCAGCACCCACCGATAGCCGTGGGTGCCATAGAAGTGGATCTCGGCAATCGCGTCCTGAGCCCGCCGCTTGGGCCGGAACCCGTAGGAGACCGGCTTGAAGTCGGCCTCGAAGATCGGCTCCAGCACCAGCTTCAGCGCGGCCTGGACGACCCGGTCGGCGATCACGGGAATCCCCAGCCGCCGAACCTTCCCCGACCCGCCCGGTTTGGGAATCTTGCGTTCCCGCACCGGTAGCGGCCGGAACGAGCCCTGCCTGAGCTGGGCCCGTAGGTCGTCCAAGAATCCGGCGACCCCGAATCGCTCCTCAACGTCGGCGGCCGTCAGGCCGTCCACGCCGGGAGTGCGGGCTCCCCGGTTGCCGGCGACCCGGTCGAACGCCGCGATCAGCGTCGCCGGGTCGTGCACGAGGTTGAATAGATCATCGAACCGGCGGCCGGGATCGGCCGCCGCCCAACGGTGAAGCTTGGCCTGCATCTCCGATACCCGCTGGCGTGGACCCACCAGGTCCGCCTCCAGCAGAGCGCCGCTGTTCAGCGGTGCGTCTTTCGGCATTGCAGTCTCCATCCCTTCTCGATACCGCTGCCGCCCTTCCCCATGTGCGCGGGCTCTCCCCGGCTCGGAGTACTACGGCGGCTCCGCCCCACCCGGACCGTTCGGCGGTCGATGCGCCTATCCCCAACCGGGCACTGGCCGTGCACGACAGGGGAGTTGAGAACAGGTGGTTCCCGTGTTCACTGCGATTCGCTCGTTGGAGTAGGAGCCCGACTGTGTCCCTGCGGCATCGCCACGAGTACGCCGTAGACCTTCCTCGTGGCCTCCCGAACGGCTTCGAAATACCGGTCAAGGAGTTCCTCACTGCCACCAGGCAGCGAGTGCGCACCGCTTCCGGCCCAGATCCGCCAGGTTCGAGCCGGTGTAGTCGTTAAGAGACGTAAAGACGCCGGTTCCTCGCGTACTCCTCTCCATCCCGCTCGCCGGACCCGCACCATCTGGCAGTACTGGCACGTCCCGGCTTCGTCAGGGCCGCTCCCGCCCTCCCCGGCATCACCCCGGATCAGGCTGCCCTCAGCCCCACCTCCCTGCTACGACAGGTCAGCGGTGAAGGTCTCTCACCTCCACACGAATCACAGCGCCTCACGGCGCAACTCGAAGACGAGCCAGGCCCCGAGCGCCGCCGCGGTCGTTCCACGTGTGGCCACACGTCCTTCACCCAGCCGGCCACCGCCGCCTCGTCGCGCTCGACGGCCCGGCGGGCCGGAACCTGGTGGCTCCAGCCACGGCGTCGCAGCATCTGGGAGATGCCCGACAACGTCATGCTCTTGTAAAACCGTCGGCCGATCAGCGTCTTGATCCTGGCCAGCGTCCACCGTTGGTCCGGCCAGCCATGAGCGACCGGGCCTTTGGCCAACTCCGCCTCGAGCACGGCGAACAGCGCATCGCTCAGCTTCGGCCGGGACGCCGGACCACGGGAACGAACCGCGTCCTGACCGGCCTCCCGCCAGGCCCGCCGCCACCGCTGAACCGACCGGACGCTGACCCGTAACTCCTTCGCGATCTCGGTACTGCCCCGCCCCTCGGCGAACATCCCTACCGCTGCCATCCGACCCGCTCACGGAATGCTTGCCTCTCCGCGGTCAGACCCCCACCCTGCGGATACCTCATACCTCCGGCATACCGCGACGATCACCAACCGTCAGCCCCCTACGACAACCCGCCTTCAAGGTCAGTAATCGCTCTGCGGGCCCGACCTGCCCGACCGACCCCTGACACGGCGACGCCTCTTCCCCACGGCTATCGCGTGGGGAAGAGGCGTCGCCGTCGGGCGGCTTGCCCTCTGGGGCCGACCTGGCAAAACGGCCTGTGTCCGATTTTTAGGGGGGGACCTCTGGCAGTAGTCCGGGTCCCCTGCTGAAACGTCATACCGCTGCGCAGCATGCCGCCCCGCCAGTGGCTGTCTGGCGGGGCGGTAGAGGCGGCGAGTCGGGAACCGTTGGTCAGTCCTTGGTGATGGCCATACCGAGGAAGATCCCGGCCAGCAGGGCAATACTGCCCGTGGCCATTACCGCCCATGTCCCACTCTGTGTAGCGGCAAAAGTCGACGTCATGCCCGCCTGCGTCGCGGCCTGCGTGGCCTGGGCCCCCGCCATAGCTGCCTCCTGCACAGCTAGACCTGTCTCCAGCTTCTGGACCTTGCTCTCCAGCTCTGACGTCTCCATCGAGTGATTCCTCTCGGTCATGGGCCGGTGGTCTCCGGCGCTCCATGCCCATCCGTTCCTCACCAGAACGGCGCGAGCGCCCTGACGGTGAAGGAAGCACCCATTTGCCGACCAGAGCACACGACGCGCGGCACCTCTGGCCGACCTGAAGCAGCGCCTCGGCCAGGACCGCAGCAGCGCGGATGCTACTCCGAAGCCACCGTGCTGCTCGATGACGTAGCAGATCACGACAGGGGCCTGCTCCAGGCCGCCGCTGTACTAGTACTCCAGCCGTACTTCGGTATTTGGGCTGGTCAGCGGTCTGACGGCGGAGAGTTTAGCCGGGGCGTCGCAGGCGGTTGAGGGCTTTCGCCATCTGGTGCCGGCGAACAGGTAGCCGCGCCGCGCGTAGTGGCAGGTCCGGGCACGGGCCTGGTGGCGTCGCCTCCACCGTGACCAGTTCACAGCGTGATCGCAGTGGTCCCGGGGTGGAGGGCCAGTTGCCAGGAGACGGCGGATCTCGGCCGGTGTGAGGTCCACGAGGTCGGGTGTGTCATCGTCCCGGCCCCCTTTTCACGTTCCAGAGCGGCCATGGCGGCGAGGAAGGCGTGGGCGAGCATGGCGAGAGTGATGTGCCGGTACCAACTGGTGTGGCGGCGGACCTCGTACTCGTCGAGGCCGCATTCGTTCTTGGCGCTCTGGAAGCACTCCTCGATCCTCCAGCGGCATCCGGCGATCCGGGCAAGGTCGGTGAGGGTGGCATCGAGCGGGGCGCTGGCCAGGAAGTATGCGATCTCGTCGGGGTTGGAGATGCTGCGGCGGGCGAGCATCCACCGTCGCCGGGTGGGCTCGTCGCCGTCACGTTCCCAGACGACGGGCAGGAGGGCGCCTGCCCAGTCGTAGACACGTTCGCCTTTCGCTCCGGGGCCGGCGGACAGGCGTTGCCAGGCTTCCGGCGGTGTTTCCCGGCGGAAGCGGTCCTCGATGCGAGGTCCGTGGACCTGTTGAGACTTGGGCACCGCCACGACGTAGTGGAGTTGGAGATCTTCGATAAAGCGGCGGAAGCGGCCGTCCTGTCCGTAGGCGGCGTCTGCGGTGACCCAGCTGAAGCGGAGCGGGGAGTCGTGGGCCCGGCGGATCATGTCGCGGGCGAGGTCTCCCTTGGTGGCGAAGACGCGATGCTCCGGAACGTGGGCGGCCCGGCAGCGGTCCCGGTCGTCGGTCCAGGACTTGGGCAGGTAGAGCTCGCGGTCGACCAGCGCGTGCCCCCGGCCGGTGGTGTAGGCGGCGAACACGCCGATCTGGCAGTTCTCGGTGCGGCCTGCGGTGCCGGAATATTGGCGCTGCACGCCTGCGGAGTCTCGCCCTTCTTGACGAAACCGGTGTCGTCGAGGATCAACACTCCATCGTCCGGACCGAGTTGGTCGGCCACGTACTGCTGGAGGTCGTCACGGACGGAGTCGGCGTTCCAGCGGCTCCTGGCCAGGAGATGCTGTAGTCCGTCCGGCGTCGCGTGACCTGCGTATTCGGCCAGCTGCCAGCCGTTCTTGCGGCCCACCGGGCCGAGCAGGCCACGCACGTAGTCCCGCATCCGCCGCCGGGGCTCGACGCGGGCGAAGCGGGCGCTGACCCGCAAGAAGAGTTCTTCGAGTTCCCGATCCCATACGCCTGCCGGAGCCTCATCGATCACGCTGAAGAACTACTCAGACACGCCCACAGACATGCGGCAAGGCCCTCCTTCGAAGGAAATGCCGGCGAAAGCCCTCGCCCGCCTGTGACGCCCCGGCTAAACTCCCCGCCGTTCAGACCGCTGACCAGCCCAAATACCGAAGTACGGCTGGAGTACTAGTACTCCAGCAGTACTTTGTGGCTTGACCTGGGGGAACGTCGAGCGGTGGGAGTATAGCGGGCGGGTTTGCCGTCACGGACGACTTCTGCCCGCCTGCCCCTCGAAGGAGTGCCCACGACGGCAAGGTCGTCCCGGGCCGGGGAAGCCTCGGGGCGTGATCACTACACAGACAGGCGAGCGCTGGGACCGCGACCTGGACGACCTCCTCACCACCATCGGTCACCACTTCGGGCGCGTCGAACCACGCCGCCGCATGCGGGACTACGTGCGCGCACTGCTCGGCCCGGTGGCCCGAAAGAACAGCTGGCAACTTGCCGAACACGCCGGCCATGCCGCCCCTGACGCCTTGCAGCACCTGCTCTCCCGAGCCCGCTGGAACCCCGACGGCATCCGCGATGACCTGCAGGCCTACGAAGGGCCGACCTCCGGAAGGATGATGTCCTCGCGGGCCAAGACGTGGACCAAGGTCAGCAGGGCCGCGCGGGCATTGCCGTCGGTGAAAGGATGGAAGAACGCCACGTCGAGGTACACGCGGGCCGCGCGGGCTGCCAGCGGGACCTCCCCGTCGGTCGCCTCTCGCATGCAGGCTACGAGGTCAGCCTGGGTCCGCGAAGTCAGGCTGTAGCGCTCGCGGCCGGCCTTCGCATAGGCGTCTGCCGCACGGAACGGCGCCTCCGCCCCGCCGAGGACCTCGCGCTGCCAACCGGCCAGCAGGGCAAAGTCCAGCGGGGCGCGGCGGGCGGCATCGGCGCAGGCCAGGGAGTGGGCGAAGAGAAGGCGCTCGGCGCGGACGGGGTCGCGCTGGCGGACCAATCCTTCACACCACGCCCGGAAGCCGTCCCTCGCAGTCAGCCCCCGCCGAAAGGCGGGTGCTTGGTGCCAGTCGGTCTCGCGGCGCACGCGCAGCCAGGTCGAAAGGCTGTCAGTAGCGGTCATGGAGATCCTCCAGAGCCACCCGCTCACGGTGGTCCCGGTAGTGGGCATGGCCGGTGAGGCCGACGGCGAGGTCCTCACCAACAGATTCGATCAGCGTCCGTCCAGGGGTGACCCAGCTCTTGAACCGGCCGCCGATCGCGCTCTCCACCGCCTCTTCGGCCTCGGCCTGGCCCATGCCGGTGGTGGTGAGGAACCAGCGCAGGACCCGCGCAGCCTGCCCGTGCCAGCCGCCCTCGGCGCCTGAGTCCAGCGCGTGCGTCACGAGCCGGACGCAGGCCCGCTCCAGATGCCAGCTGCGATCCTCGGGAGAGGCTTCCGGCGGCGGCGCCAGCTCCGCAAAGCGCTGAGCCATCCGCTCCAACCACTCCCGCCACTCCAACAGCGCGGCCACGACGCGGGCCGCGGTCTCATCAGGGGTGGTCACCGAGCTTGCGCCGGTGACCCAGCTGCCGATAGGCCCGCCGTACCGGTAACACCAGTTCCATCCCTGCGCCCAGTTCCCGTACCGCTCCCGGATGATCGCGTCCACCTGGCTTGCACACCAGTACTCGCCCTCCCAGTGGCCCCTCATACCGGAGAGCACGGGTGGCACCCACTCGCGCACCAACACACAAAGACGGGCTTCCTCGTCCTCGTCCCAGGTGAACGGGTGACGGGCCGGGTCGAGACCCTCCCAGTGGTGCATGCCCGGATCAGGGGCTCGGGGCACGAGGTTCTCGGGGAAGGGCAAGGTGTCTCGGTTGGACGTCAGTGCTGGCCGCTCTTTTGTCCGATGTGATGGGCTCATCAGTCTCGGCCCACAGACCCCGGGTTGGCGAACGGTTTTCCGATCCGGAACCGGCGCGGCCACGCTCGACCGCCCGTACCCGAGAACACGCCGAGAACCGCAGCAACCGACAACGTCAACTGAGACATCCACCGCGAAGTGCATCGTCGCGGTTGTCGGCCTTCCGGTGGTGCCGTAGGTTGCGCCGGCGGCGGCTCAGCCCTGCCCGGCTGCGACTGCAGGCGGCGGCCGCCACGGGGAACTGCGCGGAACCGGCCGCCGCCTGCAGAACTGCGTTCGTCGGTCGCGCCCGGCGAGACGGGCGAGCTACGGGTGGGCGCGGACGTGGGCGACGGGGACTGTGCCGAGCGTTGTTGTGGATGAAGACCGGGTGTGAGGCTTCGGTCCACTTCTCCTCGCGAGTGCCGCGTGGCAGGGTGACGGCCATCATGTCGCTGGGGGCGTCCAATGCGAGGCGGTGCCATCGCCCGCGTGGCACGATGGCCGCGGTTCCAGCACCCAGTTTGATCTCCTCCTCGTCTCCCGGCTGTTCCGGACGGAGGATGATACGTATTCCGCCGGTGAGGCAGGAGATGAATTCGTCCGCCTCGGTGTGGATTTCCCAGTGGTCGCCGTGGACGTCGGCGTCGGTCTCCGCATGGGCGACCATCAGCAGCCAGCCGTCCCGCTCGAGCTCGGTGTCCGTTGTGGGCTGCTCGGTGTGCACCTGGCCGCCTGGGTGAAGGTGGACCAAGGATCCGAAGAGTTCGATCCGGGTGACAGTCATGCTAGGACGTCCTTCCCGCGGTGGTCTTTCATCGGGTGAGTTGTAAGCATGGGATGCCTGCCTGGGGTCGGCAGCGACGACGTCACTCGACCAGGGCGCGGCGCAGGGCTGCGGCGAGTTCGGCGATCTGCCGCTGCGACACCTCAGCGGCCAGGACCGCCTGCGACCCGTGGAACGTCGTCCACAGCGGTTACACCCCACCGGTACGTGGTAGTCGGTCAGCCCGGACGACCGAGCAGCAGATGCGTGATGCGGCGACTGGCGCGAAACTGAGGATATGACTGATCCACTCGTGCCTCCCGAGGAGACGCCTCCGGCCGAAGGCTCCACTGCCGAGGCGCACGAAGAGCGTGCGGACGGCGGCCTGTGGGAGCACCCGGGCGTTTGGGTGTGGCTGATCATCATTGTCGCCGTCCTCGTCGCCGGCTACTTCATCGCCCGCATGATCTCTCTGTGACCCTGAGCAGCACCAAGCCCGGCATCACTCGCCCCACCTGGAGACGCCGGATGCCCCACCCGGCGCCATCATCACCGGCGCTCACGTCTCAGCGGTCAGTCGGCTGGCGGTGTCCGCCGCTGTGGCAGGGCGGTGCACAGCGGCGGCCGGCCCCAGGTCGAGCTGCCTGTCCATCTCCAGCCGGTCCGGCCCAGAGTGCGGCCTTTGCGGCGGGCCCTGGCCTTGAGCTCGTCGAACCACACGTCGCCGGCGAGATCGGCCAGGAGGTCCCTGAGGTCGGCGGCGGTGGTGCACAGGGCGAGAGCCATCCGCACCGTGTCGACGTCGAGCGCGCTCGGAACGGGCGCCTGCTGCTGACGGTTGACCTCTTCCTTGACGAGTTCGGCGATGGACGAGTGGCGGCCCTGATCGGGGATCGGCGCCGGCTCCTCGTCCGTCGCGGCGAAGAAAACCGCCGGTCGCAAGCCTCGTAGCGCCCTCCGGGAGTTCGCGCTTTTCATGCTGCCCGAGGCTGCGGCCGGAGCATTGAAGCGTCAGTGCTTCTGTGGGAGATCGTGAGCGTGGGTGTGTAGTAACCGGGGGGTTCCTGCTCGCCCACGGGGACGCCGTCCACCTCGACCCAGGCATGGCGCGGAACGGGGCGGTGCGCACTCCGGTGCACCAGGTCGGCCAGGTGCCTCCCATGCGGCACAGCAGCGTGGTGGCGAGGGAGCGTTGCAGGCAGTTCTGTCCGGCGCAGCGGGTGCTGACGGCGACCACAGCGTCGCGGGCTGCCCGTGCCTGGTCGGCGGTGGCCGGGGCGGCTCCGTTGCGCAAAACGTTTAGGGCGGTGCGGATGTGGCGGGGCGGCAGGGCGGCCAGGAGCCGGCCGGCCAGGCGGGCAGTGCGGCGGCGGCGCAGGGGCAGGGCTGGCGGCTCGTCGAGGGCGATGGGGGTGCTCATGTGCGGGCGAGCCCCTTCGTGAGCAGGGAGTTCATCAGCGAAGCCACGTCGGCGTGGGCACGGTTGGGATCGGTGCCGTAGCGCTCGGTCAGGGATTTGGCGGTGTGGTCGGGGGTGGCGCCATTGAGCAGGGTACGCAGGATGAGGGAGCCGGACGGGTTGAGCTGAAAGTAGCGGCCGCGCCGCTGGTCGAGAAGTACGGTGCCGTGCTCGGTTTCTGCCCGGGACACGTCTGTGCCGAGAGCGAAGGTCATTGGATTCCTTCCTTGACGGCGGTGGCGTCCGTTCCAGGGGACGGCGGCGGCGCGGAGGCTGTCGCTGACACGCTGCGCAACCACACTTCGCAGGCCAGGTGGGCTCAAGTGCCAGGACGGCAGGACGGTGGGGTGGGTAGTGCGCAGGGTGGCGCGGACGGTCTCATCGTCGATCAGGCCGAGGCGGGCGAGTTCCGAGCCGTCGAAGAGTTCGAGGAGGGTGGTGCGGTGGTGCCGGAGTCCGTCGAAGGTGTCCTCGCGGATGTTGATGACGGTATGCGGTCCGCGGCCGGGCGCGAGCGGTTCGGACCGTCGCTTGGACGCCTGCACCAGAAGGTCGCTGACGGTTTCCGCGGTTGCCTGGGTCGTCCACGGCGGCATGTGCAGGGCCGGGGTCCAGCCGAGCTGTGGATGGGACTGGGAGGGCGGGGCGGCGTTCAGCTGGACGGCGCTGCGGGCGAGCCAGGAAGGGAGGTCGCGGGAGTCGGCCAGGGCGCGCCAGGTGGCGCCGAGTGGCCAGTGGGCGAGGGCGCGCCGTTCGCTGACGGAGCGCGCGGCGGTCCACGGCCGGGATCGGGCCAGGCTGTGCAGGTGAGACGGAGGGGTGTGGAACAGCTCGTCCCCGCCGTGACCGGACAGGTGTAGCGGGGAGCCGCGGGCGGCGACGCGGCGGATGTCCGCGAACCGGGCTCCGGCCCGTACCCAGTATGACGGTTCGGTTGGCAGGGTCAGCCCGGGGGCGCCGCGCCGGGGTTCCCGGTCGGCGTCGAAGGAGAGCTGCTCGGCGGCCTCGGCCGCGTCCACCAACTGCTCGCAACGCAGGGCGACCGCCCGCATCCGGGCCCGTCGCAGCCCCAGGGCCCGGTACATCTCGTACGCCACGTCACGCAGATCGTCGGTGTGCGCGGACGGCCCCCCGGGCAGCTGGCGGCTGCGGTGGATCTGGGTGCGGTCGGCGAAGGTCATCGTCATGGTCACGGCTTTCGGCGCATGCTGGCGCGTTCGCAGCCGCTCGCCGAGCTCGACCGCCAGCGACAGCAGCGCGGAGCGCACCAGTTCCGGGACCCGGTCAGCAAACTCCCGGCCGACGAAGAGTGGATCACGGTTCCCTCCCAAGTGGGGGACGTCCGGGTACGCATCATCAAGCCGCAGGGCACTACTGGCATGCTGCCGGTCATTGTGTACATGCACGGTGGAGGCTGGATCCTCGGCAACGCCGGAACCCACGACCGGCTCGCGCGCGAGCTCGCTGTCGGCGCCCGCGCGGCGCTCGCGTTCGTGGAGTACCCGAACTCGCCGGAAGCCCGCTACCCGACCGCGATCGAGCAGGGCTACGCCACTGCCCAGTGGATCACCCGAGACGGGGCATCCAAGGGCCTGGACGCCAGTCGCATGGCGGTGGCCGGCGAATCGGTGGGCGGCAATATGACGGCCGCGCTGGCGCTGATGGCAAAGGAACGCGGCGACGTCACCTTCCTGCAGCAGTCGATGTACTACCCGGTCACCGACGCGGCGATGAACACCGCGTCCTACGAGCAGTTCGCCACCGGCTACTACCTCACCCGCAAGGCGATGGAGTGGTTCTGGGACGCCTATACCACCGACCCGGCACAGCGCGCCGAGATCACGGCGTCGCCGAATCAGGCCAGCACCGAGCGGGTCACTGGGCTGCCGCCCACCTATGTGTGCGTTGACGAGGCCGATGTGCTACGCGACGAGGGAGAAGCCTACGCCGCCAAGCTGCGCTCAGCGGGCGTCCCCGTGACAACCGTGCGCTACAACGGCACCATCCACGACTTCATGCTGCTCAATGCGCTCAACGAGACCCGAGCCACGCGAGCCGCCATCGGCCAGGCCACCGCTTTCCTGCGCGCCGGGCTTGGAACAGGCTGAGGCACCCGCAGACGAAGCCGCTCAACCTCGGTGTCGAGGTTGTCGGCGTGGTGGTCATGGGTGACCACCACGGCATCGAGCGGCGGGAGTTCGGATGCTTCAATCGCCGGACCCGAGGTCTTGCGGAACGAGGTGCCCCAGCCGAACGTGTAACGCAGGCCGGAGGGGTCGAAGGTCGGATCCGTAAGGAACCGTCGGCCCACGGCCTCGATGAGCGTGGTCGGGCCGCCGATACGGGTGAAGCGGACCTCGGTCATGCGGTGGTCCCTTCCGGACGTCCGGGGGCGGACCGAGTGACCCCGCCAGCCCCGGACCTGTGACCTACCGGGCGTGCGAGACGGCCCAGTCGAGGGCGTAGTCGGCGGCCTCCTCCCAGCCGGGTGCTGCGGGCAGCAGGTGCGGGCGGCCCGGGAACACCTTGCTCTCGGTGACCGTGTCCGATTTGTAGTGGCGGGCGTTGGACTGCTGCACCTTCGGCGGCATCAGATGGTCATTCTCGCCGGAGACGAACAGCAGCGGCGCGCGGTCGTCATTGTGGTAGTCGACGTATGTGCCCTGGTGGCCGGGGCGCAGGGTGGCCAGGGCGCTGTCCCAGAAGATGCCGCCGGAGGCCGGGACGGCATAGCGCTCGTACAGCACCCGGGACTCCTCCTCGGAGAGCGTGTTGGTGAAGGTGTAGTGCCACTGCTCGGCGTTCAGGCCGACCGCCCGGTGCCTGTTGGCCGGGTTCTTCAGCACCGGGAAAGCCGACTTGATCTGGGTCAGCGGCACCACGGCGACCCCCTCCGTGGGGGCGGAGCACATCGCCACCCCCGCCGCGCCCAGACCGTGGTCGAGCAGGAGCTGCACGAAGACGCCGCCGGCGGAGTGGCCGATCAGGATCGGCGGCTTGTCCAGGCCGCGGACCAGGGTCTCCAGGCTCTCGACGATCTGCGCGACGGTGACCTTTTCTATGGGCGTCGGGTCGGCGTTGAGCGACTCGACCTCCACCTCGAAGCCCGGGTAGGCGGGCGCGAGAACGCGGTAGCCGCGCTTTTCGTAGCGGACGATCCAGTGCTCCCAGCTCCGGGGTGTGACCCAGAAACCGTGGATCAGGACGATGGTGTCCGGAGTGCTCATGACTGCTCCTTCCGGGAGCTTCGTCGGATCAACGGGTGGCGCGATACGCGGCGTCGATCTGGCGGACCACGGCGTCCGGGCGGGACATCATCACGACGTGCGAGGCGCACTTGACCTCGACGGTCGTGCTGCCGACCCGCTTGGCCATGAAGCGCTGCAGGGCCGACGGGATGAAGTTGTCGGCGGTGGCGACGAGATACCACGACGGCACGCTCTTCCAGGCAGGTGCGCCACTGGGGCCGCCCAACCCGCCCACGCTCATGATCAGCATCCACCCAGCCTTGCAGGATTGCGGGGCAGCTTTTCGCGCGTGAATCCTAGCTAAGGCGCCAACGAGCACTGCCAACCGAACGGATGCCAGCTCTCCCTACGCCTAGCCGGGGACTGCTCGATGCGCCGGGATGGTATCGGCGTGCAGTGGCGCAGGTGCCGCCCACGACCCGGACGGTGCAGCGAGGTGCTCAAGGAACGCGGGGATACGTGGGTCGTGGAACCAGCGAAGGCATCACCTTGCTGGAAGGCCGCGATCCCGATGGTCTTCCCGACATCATTATCTCGTGGTCGGCGGTGAGCCGCACGCTCCGGCTCAGTTGGTAGCCATATTCGACGGCGCAACGTTCTCAGGCGGGAGGGTGTCCTTCGACAAAGCGTCGCCTTCGCCGACGGCAGCATGTCCTTCCGCTGAGCGCACCCACGACGGCCAGGGCTTGGCTCTCTGCGGTCTGCGCGCCTGAGAGGGCGCGAGCGAGTCAGGAGAGCCAGTCGGCGTAGCGGGTGGGGGCGAGGTGAGCGTCCTTGTCGGTGAGGACGTCACCCTTGACGACGGCGAACATGCCGGCAGTGGGGTCGGTAACGACGGTACGGTTGTCGCCCTTGCGGGACAGGGTGATCCGGCCCAGCTCGTCCAGGGAGAAGATCTCGGGGCCGGCGATGTTGCGACTGCCGCGTAGCGGGGCGCCCGCGGCGACCTCCGCCACCGCGTTGGCCACGTCCTTGGCAGCGATCGGCTGGATCGGCGTGGCGGGCAACCGGACGGTGTTGCCGTCGGCGGTCCAGGACAGGACGGTGTCCATGAACTCCATGAACTGCGTCGCCCGGACGATCGAGTAGGGGATCGGCCCGGCCGCGAGGATGGTCTCCTGGAGCACCTTGGCCCGGTAGTAGTCCAGCTCCGGCACCTGGTCCGCGCCGACGATTGCGAGGATGACGAAGTGGCCGACGCCGCCCTTCTGGGCCGCGGCCAGAAGGTTGTCCATCGAGGTCTGGAAGAAGGCCGGGGAGGCTTCGTCGAAGGTCGGGGAGTTCGTCAGGTTGACGACGACGTCGGCTCCCGCCACCGCCTCGTCCAGTCCCTGGCCGCTGATGGCGTCGACTCCGGTGGACTGCGAGTGCGGTACCGCCTCGTGCCCGGCGGCGTTCAGATTCTTGACGACCTGCGATCCGATCAGCCCAGTACCGCCGATCACTGCGAACTTCATGACATGCCTCTCGTCGGGAGTATGTCTGCAATATGGCATATGAACCCCCACTCCCCCCGCAACGAGCACCGCCTGCATTCGTCGCGCTACCGACGTACCAGCCAGGCCCGAGCCCGCCGCCACTACCAACGCCGAGGCCACACACCCCAGATGCGGTTGCAGTATTAAGAGACAGCGCACTCCCGGGCAGGCAGTGACCTTGGTGCCTGGTGGTCGTTGTTCCGCCGACGCGGGTGTGCATATCCGTCCCCCACGGACCCGCGTTGTGGGGGGGCCTGCCACCCCTCAGGGCCCTCACCCCCATACCGGCCGGCACAGCGGCGTCGGCGAATACGTCCGGTTCCCCCTTTTGGCAGGGCGGGCCGATCCGAAGGTCAGGCTGGCCAAAGCTCCGAGACGGGGAGTACCGACCAGTCCCATGCGCCGTTGGTATCCGTGTCGGCGAGGAGCACCAGGTCCTCCTCGCTCACGCGGGCCCGCCCGCGGGCCACGGCGAGCTTGGCCAGGTAGGCAAGGTGGAAGTCCTCGGGGAGGTCTCTGCCGCCCTGGGTGGCCCGGTGAACCAGGACCACGGTGTCGTCCGAGCCGACGCGGGCCGCGACAAGCTCCTCGGCGGACGTGCTGAGGTAGGTGATGGCGTCGGAACGGATCAGACGGCTTTTCTCCGGCTCGCTGTGACTTGGACTCAGCACCCAGACGTCGGCCATGGTCCCCTCCCGAGGGGTCAGCGGTGATCATCAGGACCATCCTTGCTCACCCGCTGAGGAATCGTCTGTCATCGGGCGGTTGTGTCAGTCGTCGTCGCTGGCCAGTGCCAGGGCTGCTTGCCCAGGTCGGTTCTCGCGGAACCCCTCTCCCATAGCGCCATTCGCTGCCCCGTTGGTCCCCACGGCCGGCACCCCACCCTCATGCCCGTTTTAGGCTGGATCTCCCCACCGCTGGAGGCCCGCCATGCCACGCCCCATCTGGAGTGGAGCCATCTCATTCGGGCTGGTCACCATCCCCCTGTCGCGTCCTGAGCGCCACCGAGAACCACAGCATCGCCTTCCGTCAGTTCCATGAGGCCGACGGCGGCCGAATCCGGTACCAGAAGGTCTGCGAGCTGGACGGGCAAGTCGTGCACCAGGGCGAGATCGGGCGCGGCTACGAGATCTCCCGCGACACGATCATCGAGGTCACGGACGCCGAGCTGGACGCCATGCCGCTGCCCACCGCGAAGGCCATTGAGATCGTGGCGTTCGTGCCGGCCGAGTCCATCGACCCGGTGCGCATCGGCGACAGCTACTATCTGGCAGCCGATGGCGCCGTCGCAGCGAAGCCCTACGTCCTCCTGCGCCAGGCCCTGGAGCGCTCCAGCAAGGTCGCCGTCGCCAAATACGCATGGCACAACCGCGAGCGCCTCGGCCTGCTCCGGATCAAGGAGGACGCGATCGTCCTGCACAGCCTGAAGTGGCCGGACGAGATCCGTTCCCCCGAATCCCTGCTCCCCAAGCCGGGGCCCGTGGCCGACGAGGAGATCGAGGCGGCCGTCGACCTCATGGAGGCCATGGCCGTTGAGGACCTCAGCGGTTTCCGTGATCATTACCGCGCAGCCCTGGAAGAACTGATCCGCGCCAAGGCCGAGGGTGCGAAGCCCGAAGGGGCTCAGCCCGAGCCAGCCGCAGCCCCCGTCGTCGACCTCATGTCCGCACTGCTCGAATCCGTGGAGTCCGCACGCCAGGCCCGCGGCGAGAACCAGGACGACGGCGGCACGCCCAGCACGAGCGGATCCAGTGCGAGCGTTCATGACATCGCTGGCCACGCCGAACACAAAGCCGCGAGAACCCAGCAAAGAAGGCCGCCAGGGCCGCTGGAAAGAAGTCCGCGGCCAAGAAGGCAACCGGCCGCAAGCCCCGAACGCTTAAAGCAGCCAGTCTCCTCCGCCCGGCGGCACACCCGCATCCAGAGGGCTGCAGGGAGAACGGGCCGTACGCTCCGAGGTACGCGATTCTGGAGACATGAAGATTGAGGTCCTGGTAGCGCCGGCATGTCCCCACCGCCAGCTCGCCGAGGAGCGGCTGCAACAGGCGCTGAACGAATCCGGGCTGAGCGCCACTGGTTTCACCACCCGGGTAATCGCCGACCTGGTCGAGGCCGAGGAATCCTGGTTTAAAGGTTCCCCGACAATCTTGATCGACGGCCGCGATCCGTTCCCCGAGGACGGTGCCGTGCCGTCTCTCGCCTGCCGGGTCTACCGTTCCCCCGACGGGCCAGCCGGGGCGCCCAGCATGGGCCAACTCCGGCGGGCCCTACGGGCGGCCGTTGCCGACCAGCGCGCGGAAGAGGAGCGCGCCCGCCTCGCCCAGCAGGTCATCACCGAGTACCTCACGCAGGAACTCAACGCGGCGGACGAGCACGCAATGAACGCAGTCGGTACGCCGGAGGCCCAGGCCCGAAGCAGCGCCGCGCGGCAGGCGAGGGACCGGCTGGAGCACTGGCAGACCCGACGACTTCTGGACATCGAAACGGCACGGGCCGTGGCCCACGCCGACCTGGAACCCATGGAGGATGCGCACACGCTTGCCATGCACTCCGGGGAAATTCCGGACGTAGACGAGGCCCAGGAGATCAAGGCGAGGGCTGCCGTGACCCGGTACTGGCTCCGTGACGTGGAGGGGTACGACATCCCGGACTATCCCGGCCTGTGAGGTGGCAAAACGCCACAATGATCAACTGCAGGCGGCCGGAACCCTAGGGCAGTGAGCTCGAGATCGATATCGTCGCCGACACCGGTCTCGTTGGTCCGGGGCCGGTCACTTGGTGTCCGCCTGTCCGGACTCACGGGGTTGGCGCTCAACGTTCGGTGAGAACCGCTCAACCTTGGCGCGACTGGCCATCCGTGTCGCGAATCGGGCCGTGGCTCTACTCGAAGGTCCGCAGCTCTGAGTCCGGGCGGCAGAGGCCACAGGCTTCGACGCCGTCGCCGATCCACCGGATCGCCTCTTGCCGACTGACCTCTTTCGTGCGGACCTGGGTGCCGCTCAGGGCACACTCCTCCCCCACGTGAACGCGCATCGGGGTGTGCCCGTTGATGCTGATCTCCAGCGTCCATTCCGCCGGCGGTTTCTGCCGTTCGATTTTCTCGTGGATGACGGCCTGCTGCTCCAGGTGCCGGATCCGCTCCCGCACCCGGGCCAGGATCGCGAGCAGGAAGGTCTCCAGCACACGCAGCCGCGGCAGGTCCGGCGGGAGGTCGAATGGTGCGGACATGGCGGTGCCCCGCCTTCAGGTCAATCGGTAGGAGCGCCAGCGGCTGCCACTGCGCGAGATCACGCCGTGCTGCTCAAGCCGATTGAGCTGGTACTGCCCGGATGACGTGCTGGACAGGCCGACCCGGTCACCGATCTCGCGGACCGCCGGCCCCTCTCCATGCTCGTAGATCCACTCCCGGATACAGGCCAGGACTTCCTCCTGCCTCACGGTCAGGTGACCCATCACGGCGCATCCCTCCCCTGCGCGTGGGCGCGTACCGGCTGGGACAGGGCGGCCCGGGCGGCGGTCGAAGCCCCGGCCGGGGTGAACCAGAAGCGATGCCAGAAGAGCCGGTTGGAGAGGTGCAGCAAGCGGCGCCGCAGGGCCGTAGTGCCGCGCGGGTGGGCAGCAGCAAGCGTGATGTACGTACCGCCCCAGTCGTACTGCGCCTGCGCCAGGTCGTCGGGGAGCGTGGAATGCGCCATGGCTCAAATTAGACCACGTGTTCGAATTTGGAGTCACGCTCACCACGCAGGCGTGCGCCTCCGGCCCATTGTTGGCGATTCCGATCGCCACCTGGCGAGTCAAGCTGCGGAGAGGGCCGGGCTCGGGTGCTGGGACAACTGGACGCTTCGATTCGAAGTTGGCCAGACTCTTGACGGCTATCCGGCCAGCCCGAAGCCTCGATGTCCAAGAGGGGGGCGGCCCACTCCGTAGAGTGGGCCGCCCCCCTTTCTGTGCGCTCAGGTCAGACTGCTGCCGGTACCGGTTCGTCCTGCGTGCGCAGGGCAGCCAGATAACGCTCGGCGTCGAGGGCTGCTGCGCAGCCGGTGCCGGCGGCGGTGATGGCCTGGCGGTAGGTGTGGTCGACGACGTCGCCGGCGGCGAAGACTCCGGGGAGGCTGGTGCGGGTGGAGGGCGCCTGGACCTGCAGGTAGCCCTCGTCGTCGAGGTCGAGCTGGTCGGTGAACAGTTCGCTGCGTGGGTCGTGGCCGATGGCGATGAACAGTCCGGTGACGTCGAGGTCGCGAGTCTTGCCGGTGAAGGTGTCGCGCAGGATGACGCCGGAGAGCATGCCGTTCTGCTCCTTGATCTCGGCGATTTCGCTGTCGAAGGCGAAGGAGATCTTGTCGTCGGTGAAGGCGCGGTTCTGCATGACTTTGGAGGCGCGCATGGTGGAGCGGCGGTGGACGACGGTGACGGAGCGGGCGAAGCGGGTGAGGAAGGTGGCTTCTTCCATGGCGGTGTCGCCGCCGCCGACCACGATGATGTCGCGGTCGCGGAAGAAGAATCCGTCGCAGGTCGCGCACCAGGACACTCCTCGGCCGGACAGCTCGTCTTCCTTGGGCAGGCCGAGCTTGCGGTAGCCGGAGCCGGTGGCGATGATCACCGTCTTGGCGCGGTGGACGGTGCCCTCGGAGTCGGTGACTTCCTTGATCGGTCCGGTGAGGTCGACGGAGACGATGTCGTCGTCGATCATCTCGGCGCCGAACTTCTCGGCCTGGGCCCGCATGTTCTCCATGAGGACGGGGCCGTCGACGCCCTGGGGGAAGCCGGGGAAGTTCTCTACCTCGGTGGTGGTGGTGAGGGAGCCGCCGACGAAGATCGAGCTGCCGAACAGCAGGGGCTTGAGCTGGGCGCGGGCGGTGTAGAGGGCGGCGGTGTATCCGGCGGGGCCGGATCCGATGATGACGTTGCGTATGTCGTCGCCGGTGGTCGTCTCGGTCATCGCGGTCACGCCTGCTGCTTGGCTTCGATCTCGGCGATCAGGCCCTCGATGAGGCCCTTGATCTCGTCGCGGATGGGGCGGACGGCCTCGACGCCCTGGCCGGCCGGGTCCTCGAGCTGCCAGTCGAAGTAGGTCTTGCCGGGGAAGTACGGGCAGGCGTCCCCGCAGCCCATGGTGATGATGTAGTCGGACGCCTGGGCGGCCTCGGGGGTGAGGACCTTCGGCTTCTGGTCGGAGATGTCGATGCCCAGTTCGGCCATCGCGGCCACCGCGGAGGGGTTGATCTGGTCCCCGGGCACGGAGCCGGCGGAGCGGACCTCGATGCGGTCACCGGCGAGGTGGCGCAGGAACCCTGCGGCCATCTGCGAGCGGCCTGCGTTGTGGATGCAGACGAACAGTACGGACGCGAGCGGGGTGGAGGACATCGTCTCTTCCTTCATCAACCAGAATCTGCCGGCCGCCGGCACGATCCATGACTCAGCCCGGACTGGTATCAGGCCGGAATGATGTGACAGTATCAGCACATGATGACGTCAGTCGACACTGAACTGATCCGGGTACTGGCCGACCCGCTCAGGTTCCAGATCGTGACCCTCCTCGCCAAGGAGACGCTCTGCACCACCCACCTAGTGGAGGAGACGGGTGCCAAGCAGACCAACCTCTCCAACCACCTGAAGGTGCTGAGAGAGGCCGGGGTCGTGGAGACCGAGCCATGCGGACGGTACATCTACTACCGCCTGCGCCCGGAGGTCATCGAAGCCCTCGCCGGTCAGTTCGCCGACCTCGCCCAGACCGCGCGATCCACCTCCGAAGCGAACCTCAAGCGGTCCTGCCCATAGCCCGCTCTGCCTCACCTGCCCGAGGAGAACCCGTCTTGACCGCCACCGAGCCCGTCGCCGCCCCCGCAGTGGAGAGCGTCATAGCCGCCGCCGCGCCCCAGCCCGCACCCGGCACGACCCCGCCCCGCACCCCGCTGATCGCCCGCGCCGCCGCCGAGCTGGTCGGCACCGCCGCCCTGGTGGCGGTCGTCGTCGGCTCCGGCATCCAGGCCACCGAACTGACGCAGGACGTGGCACTCCAGCTCCTGGCGAACTCCCTGGCCACCGTCTTCGGGCTCGGCGTGCTGATCACCCTTCTCGGCCCGGTCTCCGGCGCGCACTTCAACCCGGCCGTCACCCTCGCCGAGTGGTGGACCGCCCGGCGCGGCGGCGGGGGCGTCACCGCCCGCGAGCTGGCCGTGTACGTGCCCTCGCAGATCGCCGGCGCGATCGCGGGCGCGACCCTTGCGGACGCCATGTTCGGCGAGCCGCTGGTGAAGTGGTCCATGCACGACCGCTCGGCGGGGAACCTCCTGCTCGGCGAAGTCGTCGCGACTGCAGGGCTGATCCTGCTGATCTTCGGTCTGGCCCGTACCGACCGGCTGCGCTTCGCGCCCGTCGCGGTGGCCTCGTACATCGGCGCCGCGTACTGGTTCACCTCCTCGACCTCATTCGCCAACCCGGCCGTGACCATCGGCCGCGCCTTCACCGACACCTTCGCGGGCATCGCCCCCGCCTCGGTGCCCGGCTTCATCGGCATGCAGCTGGTCGGCATGTTCGTGGGCCTGGCGCTCGTGGCGGTCATCTTCATGCCCGGCACGAGCGACACGGAGCAGCCCGCGGCATGACGCGCAGCACGGATGTGGTGGTGATCGGCGGCGGCCAAGCAGGGCTCGCCGCTGGCTACCACCTGCGCCGCCTGGGCATTGAGCACGTCATCCTCGATGCCCAGGCAGCACCCGGCGGGGCCTGGCAGCACACCTGGGACTCCCTCCATCTGTTCTCCCCGGCGCAGTACTCCTCACTGCCCGGGCGGCTGATGCCCGCCCAGCCCGGCAAGACCTACCCGGACGCGCAGCATGTCGTGGAGTACCTCGCCGACTACGAGAAGCGGTACGAGCTGCCGGTCCAGCGCGGCGTGTGGGTCGATGCCGTCCACCGCGACGGCGAGTTCCTCCGCGTCGAGAGTGACGTGGGCGACTGGCAGGCCCGCGCAGTCATCAGCGCGACCGGCACCTGGACCCGCATGTTCATCCCCGCCGTCCCTGGTCGCCGGGAGTTCTCCGGCCGCCAGCTCCACACCGTGCAGTACAAAAGCCCGGCCGAGTTCGCCGGCCAGCGGGTGATCGTGGTCGGCGGCGGCAACTCTGGCGCCCAGATCGCGGCCGACCTCGCCTCTGTGGCCGAGCTGACGTGGGTCACTCAGCGTCCGCCCCGCTACCTGGCCGACGACATCGACGGCCGGGCCCTCTTCGACGCAGCCACCGCCCGACGCCAAGCGCTGGATGCCGGCCGCTCCGACACCGGTGGCGTCGCCTCCCTCGGTGACATCGTGGCTGTGGCGCCCGTACGTGATGCCCGCGACGCCGGACTTCTGCATGCGAAGCCGATGTTCACGCGGTTCACCGCCTCCGGCGTCGAGTGGGCCGACGGCACCGTCGCGGCAGCGGACGTGGTCATCTGGTGCACCGGCTTCCGCCCGGCCCTCGCCCACTTCGCCTCACTGCGCCTGCGCGGCACCCGCGGCCACATTGCGACCGTCGGCACGCGGGCCGTCGACGAACCGCGGCTGCACCTGCTTGGTTACGGCGACTGGACCGGCCCCGCCTCCGCCACCCTCGTCGGCGTCGGCCGCACTGCCCGCGATGCAGCCCGGGACATCTCGGAGAGTCTGCAAGCCTGATCCCTTCGTAGGGCCGCCGACGAGTGGTGCCCGTACGGGGAAACGGTGATCATCGCGACAGCGGGCACCGTGCCGAGGGCCGACCGAGAGCTGGCAGACGATGGCGAACACGACTCCGATGGACCGGCAGGCCGTGTACGAGGACTACGAACGAGTCCGCCGCACGTTTCACCAACTGCTGGACTCCGCCTCCAGGGCGGACCTTGCCCGGCCCACCCGCGGCACCAAGTGGACCAACGAGCAGCTGCTGTGGCACATGCTCTTCGGCTACATGGTCGTCCGGGCTCTGCTGGTCCTGGTCCGTGTCTTCGGGCGGCTTCCACGCGGCGCCAGCAAGTCGTTCGCCCGGCTTCTCGACGCGGGAACCGTGCCGTTCGACTGGGTCAACTACGCGGGGCCACGAGGGGCCGTGAAGATCTACGGCCCGCGCAGGATGGGAGCCGCCTTCGATCGAGTCCTCGACTCCCTCCAGCGCCGGCTGGCCGCCGAGTCCGACGCCGACCTGGCCCGCGGTATGCACTACCCCGTGCGGTGGGACCCCTTCTTCAAGGACTTCATGACACGTGCGGACATCTACCGCTACCCGACGCAGCACTTCGACTTCCACCACCGCCAGCTCACCCTGACCAGCGGCGACGGGCTCCAACGGGAAGGCTGAGGTCAGCTGATCCGTGGGCTGCGGCGCTCCAGCAGGACCACGTCGCGCCACACGCCGTGGTGGCGGCCGATGCGCTCGCGGGTGCCGATGACCCGGAAGCCGGCCCGCTGGTGGAGGGCGAGGCTCGCGCGGTTCTCGGGGAAGATGCCGGACTGGATCGTCCAGATACCCGCGGCCTCCGTCGAGCCGATCAGTGCAGTGAGGAGCTGCATGGCGACACCTCGCCCACGGGCACCAGGGTGGACGTAGACGGAGTGCTCGACCACGCCCGCGTACGCGCACCGGTCCGAGACCGCTCTCGCCGCCACCCAGCCCAGGACCTTGCCGTCCTCGGCGACGGCGGCGAAGCGGTGCTCCGGCAGCTTGCCCGCCTCGAACACCTGCCAGGTGGGGGCGGTGGTCTCGAAGGTGGCGTTGCCCTCGTCGATCCCCGCCTGGTGGATCGCCAGGACCTCGTCCGCGTGCGCTTCGGTCAGCGGGGCGATGGTGATGCTCATGCGGCGGCCGCGCGGGTCAGGAGCTGGCCCATGGCGGCGAGCACCGCGGGCTCGACCCGGTAGTAGACCCAGGTGCCGCGCCGCTCGGAGGACAGCAGCCCGGCCTCTTTCAGCTTCTTGAGGTGGTGGGAAACGGTGGGCTGGGAGACGCCGACGTCGGAGATGTCGCACACGCATGCCTCGCCGCCCTCGTAGGAGGCCACGGCGGAGAAGAGCCGAAGGCGCACCGGATCTCCGAGCGCCTTGAACATGAGAGCGGTCCGCTCGGCCTCCTCGGCCGTCAGCGGGCGCTCCGCCAGCGGCGGGCAGCACGGCGCGACGGTCTCGGACTCCAGCAGCGGCAGAACCTTCACGTTCGACATGCGTCTATGTTGACACATGTCGAAGCAGGCGGCGAGGGTGCGACGGCGTCAGCGGGACAGCAGGTGGGCGCCCAGGTGCCGGGCTGCTCGTTCGGCATCCCGGCCCACGCCGCGCAGCGAGTTCGAGGACAGGCCGCGCTGCCACTCCAGCCCGACGAAGGGCAAGCCCGGGTGGCTCGAGGAGCGGCCGCCGCGGTGGAGCGGCCGGCCCCCGGCGTCGAGAGCGCCGAGGGATGAGAGGTAGGGAAGGTCGGGGCGGTAGCCGGTGGCCAGGACGATCGCGTCCACCGTCTCGCCGGTCCCGTCGGGCCAGGTGACCATTGCGCCGTCCACGCCCTGGAACATGGGGCGGCGCTCCGGGGCGCCGGCGTCGAGGGCGGCGCGGTAGCGGCCGTCGTCGAGCACGGGCTGGGCCTGCGGGGTGCGCAGCAGGCACCCCAGCGGTGCGGCGTCCAGGCCGGTGCGGGTCAGCCAGAAGTGCAGGTCCCGGCCCCGCAGGTGCTGGCGGGCGAACTGCACCGGCGCCCGGGTCGCCAGCGTCGTACGGCCTGCGCGGGCGAGCTCGGTTGCAATCTGAACCGCCGAGTTTCCTGCCCCGACCACCACGGCGCGCTGCCCGGCGAACGGTCGGGGGTCTCGGTAGTCGGCCGCGTGCAGCACCCGGCCGGTGAAGGGTTCCAGGCCCAGCAGTGCCGGACGGTGGGGGCGGCCGAAGCTGTCGCTCGCCGCGACCGCCGCCCGCGCCGCCAGGCGCCCCCCACTCTCCAGCTCGATGGTGAACCCGGCGCCGTTCGCCCTGACCGCTGCCACACGCCGGCCGGTGCGGATGTCGGCCTGGAGGCGGTGGGCGTAGGCGGTCAGGTAGGAGACGACCTCGTCGCGGTGCGGATAACGGTCCGGATCGCCGCCGAACGGCATACCGGGCAGTGCGCTGAACCTGGCCGGAGAGAAGAGGGCCAGGCTGTCGTAGTAGTGCGGCCACGACCCGGCGGCCTGGTCCGATGCCTCCAGGATCACCGGCGCGAGGCCCTGGTGGGGAGGCATACGCAGCCGCCAGGCCCGACTGGCCGCCTCCGATGATCGCGATGTCCACGTGTTCCACATGAGCCCCCAAATTGATGAATGTCTATGTTGACGCTCATCGAATCAGGCGTCATGCTGGCTGCGCAAGCCATCGACGGATGTCGAAACAACTGAGGAGCCTGCCGTGAACGCGCCTGCCACCACCGCCGACCTGCCCACCGTGGTCATCGGCGCCGGACCTGTCGGCCTGGCCGCCGCCGCCCACCTCACCGACCGGGGCCTGGCCCCGCTGGTCCTCGAAGCCGGCCCCCGCGCGGGTACCGCCACCCGGGACTGGTCGCACGTACGGCTCTTCTCCACGTGGTCCGAGGTGGTCGACCCGGCGGCCGAGAAGCTTCTGGCCCCCACCGGCTGGACCGCGCCGGACGGTGCCACCTACCCCTCCGGCGGCGACTGGGCCGACCTCTACCTCCAGCCCCTCGCCGACGTCCTCGGCGACCGCGTCCGCTACAACACCACCGTGACCGGCGTCTCCCGCGCCGGCCGCGACCGCGTCGTCGACGCCGACCGCGAGACCCAGCCCTTCACCGTCCGCGTCGTCAACGCCGACGGCACCGAGGAGCGGATCCTGGCCCGCGCCGTCATCGACGCTTCCGGTACCTGGTCCACGCCCAGCCCGATCGGTGGCGACGGCCTTCCGGCCCTTGGCGAGCAGGCGGCCTCCGACCGGATCTCCTACCGCATCCCCGACCTCAGGGACCCGGGCGTCCGCGCCCGCTACGCCGGCAAGCGCACCGCCGTCATCGGCTCCGGCGCCTCCGCCTTCACCGCACTCGCCTACCTGGCAGACCTCGCCAAGGCCGAGGACGGCACCGGCACGCACGCAGTGTGGATCCTGCGCCGGGGCATCTCCGGCTCCACTTTCGGCGGCGGAGAGGCCGACCAGCTGCCCGCCCGAGGCGCACTCGGCCTCGCCGCCAAGGCCGCGGTCGACGACGGCTACACCAACGCCGTCACCGGCTTCCGTACCGACGCCGTCGAGCGCGACAGCGACGGCCGGCTGGTGCTGGTCGCCGAGGACGGCCGCCGCCTGGACCCGGTCGACGAGGTCATCGTCCTGAGCGGACTGCGCCCCGACCTGTCGTTCGTCTCCGAGCTGCGCCTCGGCCTGGACGAACGCCTCCAGGCCCCGGTCGAGCTCGCTCCGCTGATCGACCCCAACCAGCACTCCTGCGGCACCGTCTACCCGCACGGCGTGAACGAGCTCTCCCACCCGGAGAAGGACGTCTACCTCGTCGGCATGAAGTCCTACGGCCGCGCCCCGACCTTCCTGGCCATGACCGGCTACGAGCAGGTCCGCTCCATCGCCGCCCACCTCGCCGGCGACCGCGAAGCCGCCGAACGCGTCGAACTCACCCTCCCGGAAACCGGAGTCTGCGGCGGCGCCGGCCTCTTCGACCAACCCGCGGCCGAGGAGACCGGGGGCGGCTGCTGCGCAGCCCCCACGACGCTCACCATCGGCGCCCCGGCCTCTTCCGGCGGCTGCTGACCCACGGTGCCCAACATCCAGGCCAGCGTGGCCGCGACCGGGACGGGGGTCCGGTCACGGCCACGCGCCGCGCTCCCCGCCCTGTGCGCCAAGCAGATCACCGGCTGGGGCATCGTCTGCTACGCCTCCCGGTACTGAACTCGCGCATCACCGCCGACACCGGCTTGTCACCGCATTCACAACCGCGGCGTTCTCCGGAGCCCTGCTCGTCTCCGCGCTCGCGAGCATCCCCATCGGCCGCATCCTCGACCGGCGCGGCCCCCGCACCGTCATGACCACCGGCTCCGTCCTGGCGGTGCTGGCGCTCCTGTCCATCGCGGCCGCGCCCAACCTGACCGTATTCACCACCGGATGGCTCCTCGCGGGCGTGGCCGTGGCCGCCACGTTCTACCCCCCGCTTTCGCCGCCCTCACCCGCTGGTGGGGCGAGGACCGAGTCCGCGCCCTCACCATCGTGACCCTCGCCGGAGGCCTCGCATCCACCGTCTTCGCACCCCTGACCGCAGCCCTCGCCAAAGACTTCGGGCGAACCACCTCCTTCGTCCTGGCGGTCATCCTCGGCCTCGTGACCATCCCCGCCCACGCACTGGCACTACGCGCACCATGGCCACCAACCCCCGCGGGCCCACTCGGCGGCCACTCCACCGACTGTCTCCGGGTGTTGGGCGAGCACCACCCACTCACCACGGCAGTGCGAACGAACGTGGAATCGAGGATGTAGATCACCAGGGTGCAGGAGGCACGCCTTGCCGAACTGACCGTCGTCCAGCGCATGGCCGCCACCGAACGCGCCCGCGTACACACCGGCCTGGGCCAGGGCGCGCTCGGTCTGCCGCCGTGGAACTGGGACCCATTCGGAACACATCGGCCGCAACCGGAGAAACCCCACCACAACCTGAGCCGACCCCGGTTTCATGGTGTCCATGTCCAGGGGCGAAGTGGCGGTTTGGTTCAAGTGCCGACGAGGCGTTCACCTGGGTGGCGCGGCCAGCCCGAGGTTCAGAGCGAGGGTCATGAACACTGCGGTGAGCGCGGGCTGGCCAGCCTCGGCCAGGAACGATACGAAGCGTGCGAATGCGGTGCGGAGAGGCCCGGGTTCCACCAGCTCGGCCGAGGCAATCTCTTCGATCTCGGCCAGCGCCGCGTGTGTGCCGTCCGCCTGCTCGCGTGTCAGGGTGACGGTAGCCAGTTCCCTGCGCATCAGGTCGACGAAGGCCCTCAGCGCCTCTTGGTCGGATGCTTGTCTGCTCGTGAGCACGCTGTTGTCTCCAGTGTTGAACTGGCCGGTCGCGTTGCGGCCCACGCTGATGCTCCGGGTACCTGGCTGATCGGTCATGCTCTCCTCCTCAGATGCGGGCAAGGATGATCTTCATAAGTGCTTCAGCTGCTGTCGGGTCATCGATCCAGTCCGTGTCCTCACCTGGCAATCTGCCTACTCGCACGTCAAGCTCGGTCCCATCGTCGAGTTGAACGCGGACCTGCTTGTAGCTGTTGACGCCAATCGGGCAGAGCCAGGACTGGTTTGTGATGTCGATTCGCTGACAGCCCTCCCTGTCGAAGGGCTTGGCCCGGTAACCGACCTCAACGCTCACCAGGAGATCTAAGCGTTGGGAATCCGGGCTGTTGTAGGAGCAGGAGCCGAAGAAGGGGCCGCTCTTCGGTTCGGAGACACTGCGCCATTTCTCGTTCGCGTGCTTGAGGTAATCCGCTGTGCGTGCCAGATCGGCTGGCTTCAGCAGCGTGCACGGGTCGAACGCGGGTCGGGCAGTGGGCTCGGGCGGTGATGCCGAGGAGGTGTCGCGGGCGTATGGCAGCGCATTGTCGTAGGCACCGCTCAGTGTTTGGTCGCCGGTGATGGTGAGTGTGCGGTTGTTCGTGCCGATGTCGCCGGTGGCGGACAGACTAACCGTCGCTTTTCGGTTAGTGTCGAGGTTCTGGCAGTCCATTTTGATCGTTGTGCTGGTGAACAGGCTTTTCACGGTGTAGCGGCAGAGTGTGAAATCCTCGGTAACGTTTCCGGGTGTCCACCGTGCGTCCCGTCCGTCGAAGGAGAACTGAGCGCCGTCCTCACGGTTCCACACCCCGGCAATCCGTGCCCACGGAGGTGCGGATGCCCGACCGGTGTCGGATGCGGCGCACCTGTCGCGTGCGTCTGCGTCCTCGGGGCTGGTCGTCGTGACGCATACCGAGCGCTCGGCGTCCGCCTTTACGGTGCAAGTGGCCGCCTCTGCGCCCTCGTCGCAGCCCCAGTAGACAATCTTGACACCTGTTGGCAGGGGACTGTCGGGCACGACTGTGACCGGACCTTCCTCGCCTTTGGCCACCCGGACGACCTTCGTGCAGTCGGTCCCGCCGGCCTCGACTCGGCACGAGCCCTCTGCCGTACCGGGCATGTCGCCGACCTCGAAGACGTCGGTCGCCACCTGAACGTGCAGCGGCACCGTCGGCTTGGCCGCCGCCCCCCCCGCCTTGGCCCAGGACCCACACGCCGCCGCCCCCGATCGCCAGCAGGGCGCCGCCGATTATGAGCTTGGCGGTCAGCGTCAGGCCGCCCTTGGAGAGTCCCCCACCGAGACCGCCGCCACCGGCACCGTGTCCCCCGCCGGGCGGCGGGTGACCGTCCAGCGTTTGGCGGGGCGGCGATTGGGGCGGGTCGGGAAAGCCGCGCTCGACGGGCTCTGCCCCATCCGTACCTTCCGCGCCACCGGAGTGACCGTCCGCGGAACCGGACTGGCCGTTCGCGTCGCCGTCGTGTCCGTCCCCGGCATTGGACCGGTCATTCACCTCACCGCCGTCCGCCGTGGGGGATCCGTCCTGGGCGGCTTCCGCACCCGAGTCCGGCTGTTCCGGCGGTCCGGTCGTCGTGCCGTGGGGGTCGGCGAGTGTCTGACCGTGCTCGGCGATGTCCGCACTGCCGTCGTCGCCGAGTGAACGCCAGGCGGCTGAGGCTGCCGCGAATGCGGCTGCGGCGGCGATCCGCTTGCCGGTGAGCAGGGAGCGGACTCCGTTCTCGTGGGTGAAGTAGGCGCGGGCACGCTCGTCGCCAGCTTGCTCTGCCGCAGTCAAGCCTCGGGTGAGGATGCGTCCCCAGGCTCCCCACCGTAGGGAGCAGGCTGCTGCGGGAGCGGCGGCTCGGGCTAGCCCTACCCCGAGGTCTGCCCGGCCCGAACGGCCGACCGCCTCGATCCAGGCGGCTATGAGCGGACCGTGCTCAGCGACCGCTGCGGCTGATGTGTCGCGGGCCGTGGCCCACGCTGTCATCCGGCCCGTGGAGTCAGCGATCCGCGCCGTCTCCTGGGCCAGGTCGTCGGGGAGGACCGCAACCGCGTCCGGGAAGAGCCGGACTCTCTCGTCGGTGCGGGTGAGGAGTCCGAACCTGGCGAGCCGACCGGCGGACATACGTACCGCATCCGCAGTCAGCGAGGGCGCCAGCAGAACTGACAACAGGTCAATCGACATCACTGCGGCCGGGGCCACCGACAGCAGCGCCAGGATCTCCCGTTCCACGCTGGTTGCGGCCGCGACGAGGTCGTGGAGGAGCTCTGGAATCTCGACCGGTGCAGGCAGCCGCGCGAGCCCTGTGTCCGCATTGCGCCGGGCCAGCGCGGCGGCGCGGAGCAGCTTGAAGGGGTGCCCCTGGCACGCTTCCCAGAGCACGGCTGCGTCGACGGTGTCCGCTGGGCGCGACTCGCGTTGCAACTCTCTGGCGAGCAACTGCTGAGCGGCCGACCGAGGGAGACCGGCGAGTTCGATCGTCGTGCCTTGTCCCCAGAGCGTGCGTTCGGCGGAGCCGACCAGGACGGTGCCGGCGGGTATCGCGTCCTGAAGCCGGACCAGTTGGCGACTTGGTTCGTCGAAGTCGTCGATGACCAGGCAGAGCCGGAGGTCGGCAAGCAGGGCGTGCAGTTCTCCGTCGCTCGGACGGTAGCCAGGGCTGTCGTAGCAGGCTTCGAAGATGCTCTGGAGTAGGTCGTCGAGTTCCTTCCCATACGCGTCGAGGAATACGACGCCGTCACGGCCGTCGAGTTCGAGGGCGGCGTGTCGGATCAGAGTGCTCTTGCCTATGCCGTCAGCGCCATAAACCTGGACGGGTTCGTTGTCGGCGACAGATCGCTGCAGTAACGCCGTTTCGTCGTCACGCCCCAGAGGCATGGTGACGTGGCGGGGGAGGCGCTCGATACGCGTCCGCCGTTTCGGCTTCGGGCGCGGGCCCGCCTGGTGGACATGCACCAACGAAGCGTGGGCAGTCACGAGTACGTTGTGGTCTCCGGTGGAGAACTGGCCGATGGCGTCGCCGCCCACCGACAGCCCCCTGTCTCCAGCCGCCATTGTCGCTCCCCCGGGCCACGACGTGTGCAGTGATGTGACCACAGCATCCCGGAACTCTGCCGACTCTGGTAGCGGAATAGGGCATTCCCCAATGAATCATCGAATTCATCTCTAGGTCGGCCAGAATGCGTCAAGAACGAGCAGGCGGTCCCTATATTCCACTCCGTTGGCCGAGGTAGCCAGGCTGCAGGTTCAGAGTGTGTCCTCTTCAGCGGATGCCCTTCATCATCTCTGCGGACGCTGTCCTGCCCAACACCTCCTCGGCGGCGATGGCGCCCCGGAGGCACTTTGCCGCCCCACCGCCCACCCGGTCATCAGCAGGGGCCGGAACGTCTCCCGACAGCCACGATGTACAGCAGCTCGGTAGCGCAGCTGGCGGCGGCCTTCCCCGGAACGGCAGCCCCGCCTTCATCTGCGGCTTGTTTTCCTGCCACCTGGCGCTTCCAGCACCTGCCGTGCTCCTGCGGTGCTCCTGCGGTGCTCCTGCGGTGCTCCTGCGGTGCTCCTGCGGTGGCACTGTCGCGGTGCACCCGCACACGGGGAAGGTGTGGGAACAGCCGTTACCGACTCACTTGCGGCAGGCCGCTGCCCGAGACCGTCATCCACGGGGACGAGAAACATGTACCGAAAGCAGTCCGCTCCCGGTTGACTGTCCTTGTTGACGAGACTGAACCTTACGTACCTTAGCCAGTCACCCTCACCTGACCTGGGATGGGCGCGAGGTGTAGATAATGCTGCCTATCAAGGTCCTGCGGGCCACCGAGAACCACAACATCAGCTTCCACCAGTACCACCAGGCCGACATGGGCCGGATCCGGTACCAAAAGATCTGTGAACTGGACGGGCAGGTGCTCGACCAGAGCGAGATCGGGCGCGGCTATGAGGTCAGGAAGGACACCGTCGTCGAGGTCACCGATGAGGATCTCGACAAGATGCCGTTGCCCACGGCGAAGGCGATCGACGAGGTCGCGTTCGTGCCGGCCGAGAGCATCGACCCGCTGCGCATCGGCGAGAGCTACTACCTGGCCGCCGACGGGCAGGTGGCGGCCAAGCCGTACACGCTCCTGCGCCAGGCCCTGGAGCGCTCCGGCAAGGTAGCCGTGGCCAAGTTCGCGTGGCACAACCGCGAGCGCCTGAGCCTGCTGCGGATCAAGGGCGACGCGATCGTCTTGCACCCCATGCGCTGGCCGGACGAGATCCGCTCCCCCGCCTCCCTCGCCCCCCAGGGAGGTCGAGGTTGACGACGCGGAGATCGAGACGGCCATCGACCTCATGGAGGTGATGGCCACCGACGACATCACCGGATTCCGCGACTATTACCGCGAAGCCCTTGAAGATCTGATCCGCGCCAAGGCCGAGGGTGCGAAGCCCGAAGGGGCTCAGCCCGAGCCGGCCGCGCCTCCCGTCGTCGACCTCATGTCCGCACTGCTCAAATCCGTGGAGTCGGCCCGCCAGGCCCGCGGCGAGGACCAGGACGGCGCGGGCGGCGATGATGCGAGCGTCCATGACATGGCCGGGCACGTGGAACGCAAAGCCGCGAACGCGCCCGCCAAGAAGGCGGCCAAGGCCCCGGGCAAGAAGTCGGCGGCCAAGAAGACGACAGGGCGTAAGTCCAGCGCCTAGGCCAGCCCGTCTTACTCGAGGATGCCCAGTTCCGTGTCCGGGCGGCACAGGGTGCAGGACCCCGTCGTGCAGGACCTGGATCACGTCCTGCCGGATGATCGCCTTGCTGCGGACCTCGCTTCGCCCATGGAAGACCCGCCGACGGGCACGGCGACGGGCGTGTGCCCGTTGATGCTGATCTCCAGCGTCCATGCCGCCGGCGGTTTCTGCCGGGCGATCTTCTCGTGGATGACGGCCTGCTGCTCCAGGTGCCGGATCCGCTCCCGCACCCGGGCCAGGACCGCGAGCAGGAAGGTCTCCAGCACGCGCAGCCGCGGCAGGTCCGGTGGGAGGTCAAACGGTGCGGACATGGCGGTGCCCCGCCTTCAGGTATCGGTAGGAGCGCCAGCGGCTGCCACTGCGCGAGATCACGCCCTGCTGCTCAAGCCGCTTGAGCTGATACTGCACAGAGGAGGTGCTGGACAAGCGTGTCGCGAGAATCATGCGGACCATCGGCCTTGAAGGCGTCCGCCTGCGGCGCCGGCACCGCACCACCGTCGCGGACCCGGCCGCGGCGAAGGCGCCGGACCTGATCGGCCGCGACTTCACCGCGACCGCGGTGAACGCGAAGTACGTCGGTGACATCACGTACTTGCCGGTCAACGGCGCGAAGCCGCTCTATCTCGCGACCGTGATAGACCTGTGTTCCCGCCGCCTGGCCGGGTGGGCCATCGCCGATCACATGCGCACCGAGCTCGTCATCAACGCACTCCAGGCCGCCGAGCGGACCCGCGGGAGCCTGTCCGGGGCGGTGATGCACACCGATCACGGCTCGCAATATACGAGTCGAATCTTCGCCGAAGTCTGCAGGTCAGCAGGGGTGCGGCAGAGCATGAGCGCGGTCGGGTCCAGCGCGGACAACGCCGCCGCCGAATCGTTCAACGCCAGCTTCGAAAGAGAGACGTTGAAAGGCCGAAAGGGCTGGTCGAGCGAGCGTGCGGCCCAACTCGACGCCTTCCGCTGGCTGACCCGATACAACACCCGACGCCGGCACTCCCGCCTCGGACAGCGATCACCGATCGCCTACGAGAACACCTTCCAAACAACATCAACTACCCTGGCCCGAGCCGCATAGACGTGTTCAAGATCCGGGTCAAGGCCCAAGGACACCGCAAGGGGTCACCCGTTCCGTTCGGTGATCAGGTGGTGCACTGGGCGCGCCCGCACACCGACGCGTAATCCACCAAGCGCCACTTGGTGGGCATCGACGTCAACGTGGCGTACACGGCGGGAGCGAACGGCACCATCGTGGGCCTTGCCGGACTATGCGGCGGGTGAGCACTCCTGGCAAGCCGCGACTGATGACGCTGAGTGAAGCCGCCGCGACGGGCGCCGACGCGGGCGGAGGTCTATTCGTAGTCCCTCCTCCCCTGTGCCGTTGCCCGGGGCGCCGTTCGATCAATCCTCCGCTCGTGACCGACCCGGAGAACCGCTTCGAAGCCGCCAGGTGTCGGCTACGCGATACCGTTCGCAAGGAGCGCGCGACCGCCTCCGCACTCATTCGTTGGAGAACTGCCTTGAGCTCTGTGATCAGCCCGCTGCTGCCCGGCGACCCGCCGCAGGTCGCCTCGTACAGGGTGGTGGGCCGACTCGGCTCGGGCGGCATGGGCACGGTGTACGCGGCGTTGGATGAGCACGCGCACAGGGTGGCCCTCAAAATGGTGCACCCTCAGTTCGCCGCTGATCCGCAATTTCGCGCCAGGTTCCACCGGGAGGTCGGTGTGCTCCGGCGGGTCTCCGGACCGTGCCTGATTCCCTTCATCGACGCCGACCCGGCAGCCGACATCCCTTGGCTGGTAACCGAGTACGTGCCCGGCCCCACGTTGCACGAGCACCTGACTGCGCACGGCCCACTGTCCGGGGTCCAACTGCACCTGTTCGCGGCCGGAACGGCAGCCGCGCTCACTGCCATACACGCAGCCGGGGTCGTCCACCGCGACCTCAAGCCGGCCAACGTGATCCTTTCCCCACACGGCCCGCGCGTCCTCGACTTCGGCATCGCCCATGTGGCGGATGGAACCGCGGTCACCCACACGGGCGTCACAACCGGCACCCCGGGCTGGATCAGTCCTGAGCAGTACCGGGACGGCATCGCCGACAGTCTTGGTGACGTCTTCGCCTGGGGTGCGCTCATCGCCTACGCCGCCACCAATCGACCCGTGTTCGGGACAGGAGCCCCGGACGTGGTCGCTTACCGAGTGCTGCGCGAGGAACCCGACCTCGAAGGCGTACCTCAGGCACTCCGGGGAGTGATCGGCTCCTGTCTGGCCAAGGAGCCCAACCAGCGCCCCACCGCCAAGGATCTTGCGGACGCTACCTCGGAACTGATCAGTAACGCGGCGACTCAAGTCCTCCCCGTCGTTCTTGAGCAGCCGACAGCAGTCGATGATCTGATCGCCACACAGTGGTGCATACCCACCGTTGAAGATCCCGCGTGGGCCTCGAGCGCCAAAGCGCAGTTGACGAGGCGTAGAGTTTGGATGCGCCGCGGAGCGTTTGTCGCCGGCGCGGCAGCCGTAGGCTCTCTCGGCGCGGTGCTCCTAACCCTCCTCCCGCCCGATGCCACACCCCAGAGGCCGACAGCGAAGTCCACCGCATCAACCGCTCAGCCGCAGCACGCCGAGCGGCCGCTGAACCCACAGCGTTCGAACAGCACCGCGACTACCACCACGGCCGCGGTAAAGCCGAGCGCGACGCCGAGCGCCTCCTCCCTCGCGCAACTGACCCGGACCGAGGTCCACACCATCGCCCCGTGGGCCATCGGCGGCCACGCCCCCGCCAAGGGAATCGTAGTAACCGGCGACGCCATCGGGTCGTGCTTCAGCAGCTCCACCAAGACGCAGCGCACGGACGCATGGCGCTGCACCCACGACAGCACCCTTCTCGACCCCTGCTTCGCTCCGGACGTCGGCCCGGATCACCCGGTGCTCCTGTGCATGGGAGCCAGCCCGAACCACATGATGCGCCTGACGCTCACCGAAACACTGCCCGGGAACAACTTCCACATCCCTGGCGGTCCCGTACCAACGCCCTTGGTCATCGAGCTCGCCAACGGGAAACGGTGCGAGTTTGCTGGTGGTGCCACCGATTCGCTTGCCGGCCAGCGCCTCAACTACCTCTGCAATGGTGGCGGAAGCGTGTACGGAGATCCGGACCAAGACCACCCACTCTGGACGGCCGCCTACCGGCCAGATCAGGCAAACACCACGGTAAGCACT
Organism: Streptomyces sp. NPDC055287; assembly: GCF_053646035.1. Taxonomy (NCBI): domain Bacteria; kingdom Bacillati; phylum Actinomycetota; class Actinomycetes; order Kitasatosporales; family Streptomycetaceae; genus Streptomyces; species Streptomyces sp. NPDC055287. The sequence continues at coordinate 56,787 of NZ_JBSHNE010000034.1, forward strand.
CCGGTCAAGGCCGCCTATCAGTAGGCCCCCAGCTGACCTGTACGGGGCTCTACGCCTCATGTCGTCGCCTGAGCCCTGCGTAGCGAATGCGCGGGGGTGCAGCGTCCTGCGGCGATAGCGCATGTAGGACAGGGGGCCATCCCCGTGTGTGCGGGGAGCAGGCGGCCCCGAGCCACTTGAGCTCGATCCCGCCGTTCTCGTCGACGAGGCGGGCATGGCCAGCACCCTCCTCCTCGACCAGGTCCTCGCGGACGCGTCCGCCGCCGGTGCGGTGGTGCGGCTGCTGGGCGACCCGCACCAACTCGCCGCCGTCGAGGCTGGCGGAGCCCTGCGGCTCATCGCAAGGGCCGGCGGCGCCATCGAACTGAACCGTCTCCACCGCTCCCGGGTTCCCGGCGAGGCGGGCGCTTCCCTCGTCCTAGGCGACGGTGGGGACAGCCGGGCCGTCTTCGCCTGGTACCAGGACAAGGGCCGGATCGTCGCCGGAAACCACGAGGCGATGTGCGACGCGGTGTTCACCGCCTGGGCCAATCGCCTCGCTGATGACGGCCGCCGACAACGCCACCGTCACCGCCCTCAACACTAGGGGGCAGACCTGGCGCATCACCGCCGGCGACGACGACACGACGAGCGTTGTGAAGCTGCGTACAGGGCAGCGGGCGCACGTGGGCGACATCCTTGTCACACGCCAAAACCGTCGCCGCATGACCGAGCGCGCCGGGCGGGACTTCGTGAAGAACGGCGACACCTGGGCCGTCGCGCACATCCTGCCCAACGGCGAGGCCGTGGCCCGCCACACCCAGCACCGGCCGGATCAGCTGCCCGACGACTACCTCGCCGCCCAGTGTGTGGTGTGCGGGTCGACGTCCGAGTTGCAGTTCGACCACGTCATCCCAGTTGCCATGGGTGGTGGCAGCGGTCCTCAGAACCTGCAGTTGCTGTGTGGCAGCTGCAATCGCCGTGAGGGCGCTGGCCTGGCTGGGCTAGCGCCAGCAGGTACTCGAGCATGCCTAACTCGCCATGATCAACTTCCTCTAGAGGCGATGATGTGACTGGCCGTGTGACTTCGAGCCGTACATGGCGGGCCACTGAGGAGTCAGGGATCATCCTGCGCCGTTCCTCGTGGTCCCAGCACGCAGAAGGGGGCGCGCCAGGCGTCGGGCGGGGCGTCGCCGCGCGTTTCGTGTTTCTTATGCGGGGTGGGGTGGGCAGTTGTGGTTCGGCGTACTGGGCGGGTGTTACAGGGGGTGGGCGTGGTGGCAGCTCGACAGGTTCAGCGTGTCGCGGGGGGCGTGCCGTGGCTGGGCCACGTGGTCCGGTTGGTGCGTGATCCCCTAGCTTTCCTGGTTTCCCAGCGGGAGGGTCCGGCGGTGGTGAGGCTGCAGCTCGCGGGGCGCCGGGTGTACTTGGTCAACGGCGGGGAGGCGGCCCGTGAGGTGTTGGTGTCGTCGGTGTTCGACAAGGGCGGTCCGTTCATGGACACGGCGCGGCTCCTGGTCGGCAACGGCGTGATCACGTGCAGCAACACGGACCACCGGCGTCAGCAGCCGGTGATGCGGCCCGCGTTCGGCCGGGATCAGGTGGCCCGCTACGCCCCAGTGATGGGCGAGTGCGTCGCGCAGGTGGTCGACGGGTGGCGGGAGGGTGATCGGCTCGATGTGGAGGCGGGCATGTATGGGCTGGCGGCCCGAGTGGTGGCGCGCACGCTGATCGCGGCGCCGGCCGGCCGTGCGGCGGCGGAGGTCATGGGCGGGGCGCTGCCGCTGATGCTGGAGGGGATGTTTCGGCGGATGCTGGTGCCCTGGCCGCTGCTGCACCGGCTCCCACTGCCGGCCAACCGCCGCTTCCAGCAGGCGCAGGCTCGTCTGGAGGTGGCCGTGGGTGAGGTGATCGGGCAGTACCGGGCCAGTCAGGCGCCGGGGGACGATCTGCTGTCCCTGGTGATGGCCGCCGACGATGACGGCCGTCCCCTTGACGACGCGGAGGTTCGTGATCAGGTTCTCTCGGTGCTGGCGGCGGGCGTGGAGACCACGGCCTCGTTGCTGGCCTGGACTCTGCACGCGCTGGCCGCACGCCCGGATGTGGAGCGTCGGCTGTGGGCGGAGCTGGATCGCGAGCTCGAAGGACGGTCTCCCGTCTTCGCCGACATTCCGCGCCTGTCCTACACCCGGCAGGTTCTCCTCGAGGTGCTGCGGCTGTGGCCGCCCACCTGGATGCTCTCCCGCATCACCCTGGAAGAGACAGTGCTCGCGGGGTTCAGCGTTCCCGCGGGCGCAGATGTGATCGTCTCCCCCTACGCCCTCCAACGCGACCCGGCCGTCTTCGACGACCCTGAGACTTTCGACCCCGACCGGTGGTTCCCCGAACGCGTCACCGCGGCCCAGCGGCAGGCGTTCACGGTGTTCGGAGGCGGGCGCCGCAAGTGCCTGGGCGAGCAATACGGCATGACCGAGGCCGTCCTCGCCCTCGCGGCGATCAGCAGCCACTGGCAACTACGCGACACCGGCGCCGCTGCACTGCAGCCGCTGCCCCGCTTCCTCCTCACCCCCAAAGCCGGCCCCCTCGTTCTCACCCGCCGCACAGCCTTAACAGGCGGACACCGCACCGGCGCGGGAGTCCAGGAGTGAAGGCCCTCGGCCACGCCGAAGACGGTGCCGCCCCGATTCCACACCCAGCCTTCGGGACTAGCATCTCGGGCCCGGGTGAGGACTACCCGTGGTTCCGCATGCCGCTCTTCCCCCGGTTCGCGCCTGCTCGGCGCCGCCCCGGCCTCGAGACGCTGGAGCAGCGTTGCGCGGCCCGCCTCGCCGGGCTCCTCGGCGACGCGTTCACCAGCCAGGAGGAGCTGGAGGTGTTCCTGGAACACCGCACCAGCCTATGGAACCTGCTCACCTACGCCGATGCTCGCGAAGACCGCATCGAGGTGGTCTGCGCCTGGATCGATGTCCTGTTCGCCTTGGATGACGTCCTCGCCCACGCCCCGGCATCGAGGATCCGGCACCTGGGCATCCACGACCTGCCGACCGTCATCGACTGCAAGACCCCCGGCCTGGACACTGTCTTCGCCCGCGCGTTCGGGCATCTGCGCGAACAGACCCTGCCTCTGGTGCCCGCACCGCTCTGGCAGCGCTACGCGCGGACCCTGCACGAGTTCCTGCACGCCTGCCACGCAGAGCGGGGCCTCATCGACAGCCGCGCGGCACTGGATCTGCCCACCTATGAAAGCCACCGCTACCGTTCGATCGGGGAGTGCTGCTTCCCCCTCCTCGAATTCGCTCTCGGGACCGACCTGACTGACCGCCTGGAGGAACTGCCGGAACTGCGCCGCCTCAACAAGCTGGTGGCCCGTCATTGGATCGGCGTCAACGACGTCTTCTCCTACCGTAAAGAGCTCTACAGCGGCGACACCATGAACGAGATCCAGCTCGCGCTCGCCGAGAACGGCGGCAACCTCCAAGCCGCCGTCGACCGCATCGCCGCAACCGTCCACCGCGTCGAAGCCGAGTTCGACGAGATCACTGCCACGCTCCGCGTCGGCCCGACCGGCCAGGACAGCGTCCTCCTCGCGTACTTGGACGCGCTGGAGGCGATGATCGCGGGGAACCTCGAATGGTCCTACCTCACCCCCCGCTACAACGGCCGCGGCCACACCTGGAACGGTCTGACCGACGCCACCGTCATCCTCACACCCGACCGCACCCTGTACCTGCCCCACACGCACACCCAGCCCAGGACCCAAACAGTCGCCAATCCCCACTGACGCCCCGGCCGCCTCCGGCAAGCAATCCGAGCACCGCTATCCCGGGACGAGGATCCGTCGTGCGTGTGGCCGCCGGAAGGTCCGGTAGCGTCCGCCGGCCACGACCAAGCCAGGAGACGAGGATGCACGAGGTGATCCTCACAGCCTGCGTAATGAGGCGATCTCGACCGTCACCCGTCCCCAGCCGGTGGCCCGGCCATGACATCGCCTCTCTGGGCGAAGGATCCGCACCGGCGGCGGTCGCTCCGAGGCGCGCGTCGATGCCTGAGGTGTGCCCGTTCTCGCCGTGCGCGTGCACCTGTGCACGCTTACGGCTGCGCCGCCGACTTCGTCGTGACCGAATCTCGGCACACCTCAGGCATTACGAATGTTTCACCATGCGTCCGTCGGCGGTCCGAAACGGCTGCGTTCATGCGCTCGTGGTTGCCGGTGTCTTGGGACGCCCGATGCATGCTGGGCCGTGGTACCGCACATCGCGCGTGCCGCGACGGCCGAGCAGGACGCGTGACCTGCGTCCCGTGACAGGTGAGGGGCATCGGGTGGTGGACGACCAGCGAGCGGATCTGCCGCCTGGCACGGAGGCCGGCGCCCTGGCGGACCGTCTGAAAGAGCGCATCTATGCGACCATCACGATGATCGCTGTGGTCGTCGGTCTGTCTTCCGGTGATGTGGGTTCCCTCGGCGCTGTCGCTACGGTCCTCACGACCGCTCTGGGGCTGTGGCTCGCGGCGTTGGTCGCCGACCAGCAGGCGCACCGCACAGTCCACCGACACCTCGCCACCGGCCACGAGCTGCGCCGCATGCTGTACGTCAGCAGCCCACTTCTGTCGTGCGCCGTGGGTCCTCCGGCCGCTCCTTGGCCCGTGCGGTAGGGCACAGGTACGCCCGCCCTCCCACCCCGCGTAGCGAATCGCTAGAATTCTGCTATGGCTACGACTCAGTTGAACGCACGAGTGCCCGAGGAACTGGCGGAGCAGGTGAGGGCCGCCGCGGCACGTGCTGGCATGAGCATCGGCGACTACGTCAGCGACGTGCTGGCCGCCGACCAGGCCGCGGCCTCCGGCAGCCCCGCCCTCAGGGAGGCCCGCGCGCAGATGCACGCTCTCGCGGCCTACAAGAAGTGGAAAGCCACCGGCCAGTCCGAGGAGGGCGCCATGGACATGAGCGAGGTCTTCGGCGCGTGACGGCCATCCCTGTCCGCTTCGCCGCGAACGTAGGCGAGACGATCAAGAACCTGCCCGTCCCGGACAGGGAAGAACTCCACAACGCCGTACTGCGCGCCTGCTCCGACCCCTGGTCCTGGCCCCAGGCCGACAAGTACGAGATGAACGAGATGAACGAGACGGTACGCGTCATCACGACAAGCGCCGCCATCGTCCACTACGTAATCCTCATGGGCCCCAACCCACACCTGTGGGTCTTCGCCATCACCGTCTGACTCTCCACCACGGGCACCGACGAAGCCCAGCGGCACTCTGAGCGCCTGGCTGCGGCCCGCCTGCTGTCCGGGACGCAACTGCCGCCGAAACGCCCCCGTGTGCCACATGCCGAAGCCCTGCCAAGCCCTGGCGCTAGCACACACCACCGGTGCGACTGACGCGTGCGGACTCGGCACGATCAAGACGGGCCGGCTAGGTCAGCCCGTCAGTTGGCGGCTGGGCGGGGCGGCAGCGCGGTCAGTCGTGGCGGGCGAGCTTGACCGCGGAAACGAGCAGGATCACGGCCAGTAGGGGGATGAGGACCAGGTCCGGGAACACCCCCAGGAGCAATCCGCCCAGCACCGCGCCGGCGACGGACCCCGCGGCCATGATCGTGGTGAAGCGGATGTTGGCGCCAAGGACGGCGAAGCTGCCGTCGCGGCTGTAGCGGGCGAAGGCGACCAGCATGGTCGGCAGGGAGACCAGCAAAGAGAGGCTTCCGGCGGTCTTGATGTACTCGCCGAACAGCAACACGATCGTCGGGATCAGCAGCTCCCCGCCAGCGACGCCCATGATCGCGGCGACCACCCCGATGCCGAAGCCGGCCACGACACCGGAAGGGATCTGGGCCCAGAGCGGCAGCGCGAGCGTGTCCAGGGCGGTGGTGTGGGTGACCACCAGGGCGGCGGCCATGAGGACCATCAGGACGGCCAGCACCTTGTAGAGGGTGGCCGAACGCATGCGGACCGCCCAGCTCGCTCCAGCCCAGGCTCCGAGGAGGCTGCCCGCCAGCAGGTTGACCGCGACCGGCCAGCGTGCGGCGACCTCGGCGGCCGGGACCGCCGCGAAGCGGGCGGGCAGCGCGATCAGGACCACGATCAGGCTCATCGCTTTGTTCAGGATGACGGCCGACAGCGCAGCGAACCCGAACAGGCCGATCAGCAATGGCAGGCGGAACTCCGCGCCGCCCAAACCGATCATCCCGCCCAGAACACCGATGGCCGCCCCCGCGCCGAACACCACAGGCGCTGAGCGCGTCGATCGGAGAGGGACTAGGTTCTGGTCAGCAGCCACGATGGGCATCATCGCTGGGAGCCACTCCTGCCTGCTACGGCACCACCCCACCTTCAGGCGAAGCCACCGAGTGCCCACTCAGTAATCGTCCTGTCCTTTGACAAGGAAGTTGGTCCAGAGCGGCACTCTGACCTGGAGCGACTGAGTTGGATGTCAAACGACGCGTCTTACCCAACTCGCCCACGGGGTTGTACTGAGGTGTTTGAGGGACTGTGCAACGCCGAGAGGGTCCGTGACACCCTGGGGCAATGCTTCTGGGCGATCATGCAAGCAGTGTCGAGCTCTGCCCGCTGCGGTACCAGTTCTCCGAGGTCCGCGGCGACTCATACGATGACAACTGGCTGGTCATCCGCGGCACGGTGACGACTCCGGAGGGCATCTGGACTTTCGCTGATCCTTGTCTGCTGACCGATGAAGCCCGTGAGATGTCCGCTTGGCTGCGCGCGGTGGCTGCGGGGTCGGTTGCGGTGACCGGGCCTGATACCGACGGCTGGCTGTCCCCGGACACGTGGTTCGTCGAGCCGGTCCTGGCCTTCAGCCTCGTCGATCGAAGCGAGGGCGGTGCGGTGATTCGCGTGCACCTGTCCATGGAGGCGGCACCCCCATGGCAGCAGGGTGAAAACGGAGCAGACATCTACCAGTACTTCGTGGAGGCCCGGGTAGATACAGCTGCTCTGCTTCACGCAGCTGACCAGTGGGATCTTGCTCTGGCTTCATTCCCTACCCGCTGATCAGTGTCAACTCACCAGGACACGATCGACAGGATGTGGTCTGCGGCTCCTTGATCGAAATTCGACTGGGCTAGGCCGTGCCCTTCGGAGCATGTCGCGCCCGGTGCCCAGTCCTCCTGGCCGCCTGAGCGGGGAGCGTGGGATACCCGTCCAACGACACTGCCGGGCATGATCGGCGCGTGTCATGATCTGCGAATGAGCGAGTATTCCTGGCCCGAAGAGAACGGCTGACGCACGCCCGTCGCGGGCTCGGCCTGGAGTGAGACCCTTCGCGTCCTGCCCGTCGCTAGTGAGGTCATCGGCCGGCAGCCGTTCGGTGTCTTCCTCTCCATCGTAGGCTGCCCCGACGCCGTGGGCTAGGTTCGCTGGCAAGGAGGTCAAATCGACTGGGATCACTGTCAAACGCCTCGATTGAATGACAAAGGACACGTCCAGACCTCCGAGTACGACCGAGCTCAGTCTGTCCCGTCGAAGTGCATCTGTCAGGTGGCAAGCCGCTGACCTGATGGGGTGGCACGTTGATGGAGAACACCGGGCCTCAGTGTTCTCAACTGACATGGCTTTCGCGGAATCGTGCTCATGGACGGGACAGCTCTGTTGATCGTGGTGACCCCGTAGACCCGTTGACAAAGACCGGCCCGCGTGGCCACAGTCGCGCGATGGAGATCGATGAGCTGACCCCGGCCGAGCTGCGGGTCTGGCAGGCGTTTCCGCGCGGGACCGAGGTCAACTTCCGTACGACCCCCGACGAGGAAGCCACGGCCGGGAATACCTGGGGACCCGAACGCACCCTGCGCGCCGAGGTGTTGCGCACCCTGCTGCTCAACGGGCCTCGCACGGCGGGCGAGACCGCCGTCCTCAAGGTGTCGGGCGCCCGGATCACGGGCCGGCTCGACCTCCAGTACGCGGCCGTCGACTGCCCTGTCCACCTGTGGGCCTGCTACTTCGAGGAAGAAGTCGACCTGTACGGCGCCCAGTTACGCCGCCTCAGCCTCGGCGTCTCCGTCCTGCCGTCGCTGCATGCCACGGCGCTCAGACTCGACGACTCACTGCGCTTGACGCTGTGCCGGGTGCGCGGCCCCGTACGCCTGGCCGGGGCGCGGATCACGGGGGCGCTGTTCCTGGACCGTGCCCGCATCGGCGAACCGGCTCAGGGGGCCGAGGCGACCTCCGCGCCGCTGCCCGACGACGCCTCCGTCCCGCCCATCCCACCTGTCCCGAATCGGCGTCGCGAGGACGTCCTGCAGCTCAACGGCGCCGTGATCGAGGACCACCTCTCGGCACGCGGCCTGACCGTGCACGGCACGCTCCGTCTGTACGGCGCGAGCATCGCGGGCGCCCTCGACCTCGACGAGGCGCAGCTCAACTGCCCCGCGGGCGTGGCCCTGCGCGGCACTGGCCTGGCGGTTGGCTCCGACCTCAATGCCCGGTACCTGACGGCGAACGGCGAACTCTGCCTCAAGGGAGCGACGATCGCGGGCACGCTCCGCCTCAGCGACTCGCGGCTCGACAACCCCACTGACGCCACCCTGCACGCCTCGACGCTCAGTGTCGGCGCGGATCTCAACGCGATGCGGCTCGTCTCGAACGGCCGGATTAATCTGCGCGGTGCGCGCATACCAGGCCAGCTCAATTTTGCCTACGCAACGCTCTCCCACCCGGGCGGTGTCGCTCTGCGAGCCAGCAGCCTGGTCGCCGGTGAACTCTGGTTCCGCGAGGCCCGGCCCATCCAGGGCATGGTCTCACTGCGCCGTTCCCAACTGGATCTGCTCCACATCGCCCCGGAGACCTGGCCCGACGAGGTTCGGCTCGACGGCCTGACCTACACCACACTCGCCCCGCACGAGCTAGCCGAACGCCGGCTGGCGCTGCTGCGCCGGGACAGAGACGGCCACGTCCCGTTCTCGTACGAACAACTCACCGCCGCCTACCGCCGCATCGGCGACGACGGCGCGGCCCGCACGGTCCAACTCGCCAAACAGCGCCGACACCGCGCAACTCTGCCGCCCTACGCCCGCCTGTGGGGCTACGTCCAGGACGCCACGGTCGGCTACGGCTTCCGCCCCGTCCGCGCGGCCTCCTGGCTGTTCTCACTCCTGCTGATCGGCACACTCGCCTACACGGCCGAGCGCCCCCGCGCCCTGAAACCGGACGAGGCCCCGCCCTTCAACGCGCTCTTCTACACACTCGACCTTCTGCTGCCGATCATCGACTTCGGCCAGGAACATGCCTATACGCCGACCAGCACGGGACTCCAGTCGCTGGCCTACGCCCTGATCATCACGGGCTGGGTCCTCGCGACGACGATCGCGGCGGGCGTCACCCGCACGATCAGCCGCCAATGACGAGGAACGGCCGCGACTTACGCCGCGGCCAGCCGATCGGCCTTGGGCCTGGTTTGGGCTCCGGCGCGAGGTTCACCAGGCTGCGGTGCGGCCTCGCCGCCGGGGAGCAGCTCTCGGCCAGGAAGATGTGGAACTACCGAAGCGAGCAACCTTCTGCCAGCTCGGCTCTACATGCCGAAAGCGACCGTGGCGGGTGCAGTGAGAACACGACCAACAAAGTGATACAAAAGCGAAAATAAGCAAAAGCCGCGCCCGGCGCGTGGCGCGATGAGAAGAATCCGACAGCGTGAACGAGAACGAGTGAGAATCCGACAGCTTCAATGCGACATACGGGTCATCACAAGCCCCCCGGCAGCGAGGCGACGTTCCTCTGCTACCGGCCTACTGCACCCATGACCCACCGTCAACAAACCACCGCTAGCAGGTGACCTGCAAGCAAGCCCATTGGACGAAGAAGACCCCGGAAAGTCGAGAACCCCTGCAGTAGCTGATCAGACAGGCGATCCGCAGGGTCTGGTCACTGTCCGGCCGACGATACAGATTTGGGCTCCTGGAGTTCGGCGCGACGCAACACTGAGACGGACAAACCGAGCACACCAGCGAGCAGGCAGATCCCGCCACATCCGGTGAAGAACACTGCCGCTCCCCAGATGGCCACCGTCATGCCAGCGGCGGGGAAGAGCACTGGGGCGAGGCCCAGTGCGCACAGGGTCGTGACTGCGGTGACCCGGCCGAGATACCGGGGATCGGCCTCCGTCTGGATCAGAGCACTGGTCACCGTCGTGGTGATCCCGCTGGTCAGGCCGATCAGCGCGCCGAACAAGACTGCGACAGGTAAGGAGGGCGCGTGCCCCAAGGCGACCGCTCCCGCGGCCGTGACGAACAGCGCTCCGGACATTGCCAGTCCGGCGTGTGGGATGCGGGCACGCACGGTGAGCAGTAGCGCGGCAACTGTGGCTCCGATACTGAACGCGCTCGCGATCCACCCCATGCCAGCGGCGCCCCAACCGCGTTCGTCGGCCAAGAGCACCAGGCCGGCGGCGACTGGACCGCTGAAGCACATCTCGCTCAGCCCGATCACGGTGACCAGTGGTGCGAGCATCCGGTGCTGGCGGATGTAGCGCAGGCCATCGCCTAACTCACCCCAGGCCGAGGCACGTTGACGTATCGGTGGCGGAGATGTCATCCGCACGGTGAGCAGGAGGATCAGCGAGGCGGCGAAGAGGACGCCAGCGGCTGCGAACGTGCCGGCCGCCCCGCCGACTGCCAGTACGGCTCCCGCGATAAGAGGGCCTATGGCGTTGCTCAGCCGGATCGACAGGCCCCGCATCCCCTGGACTCGGGCGAGTTGCTCCGGTGCCGTGATACGCGGTGGAAGTGCGCCCACCGACGGCATGAACACCGCATCGACCACGCCGAAGACCAACGCCACTGGGATCAGCAGCCAGAGGTTCGGTGAGATCAGCGTGACGGCCGCGGCGGCGGTGAGGATCACGATGCAGCGGATTGCGTCGCTGGCGACAGCCACTCGGCGCGGCCCGAACCGGTCGGCTACTACGCCCCCGCCGAGCATGAGCACCGCACGGGGAAGTGCCCCGGCCGCGATCACGAGGCCGACCTGCGATGGACCCGCAGCCCGAGTGGCGGACCACGAGAGGGCGAGGAAGTACACCACGTCGCCAGTGACGGAAGCGGTGTAAGCGGCAAGCCAGCGCAGCACATTGATGTCCCGGTGCGCAGGCCGTACGGACGCGGCTATGTCGTGAGCGGTCATGCGTCACCCGCGCCCAGTTCGACGGTGCCGGGCACCGGAAACGCCTGTACTTGCAGCGACACCGGTGCGGATCCCTGCGGCGCTTCGGTTTCACTGCGCCGGTAGCGGGAGATCACCTCGAAGATCTCGGTCCGCATCCGGTCGACGTCCCCCGGAGTCAGCCACAGGACGAAGTCGCTGTAGGAACTGGCCTCGTACCACTTTGTGGGAAGATGCGGCACTTCCTGCGCAGCCCTTTGCAGGCGATCGATGCAAGCAAGGGCGACCGCGTGTGAGTAAGCGCGTCCAGCTTCGCGCTGCTCCGAAGGTTCGGCCGCCGGCTCATGGACCGATTGGCGGTGCGCGGACTTCCACCATCGCTCGCGTCCGGTGCCGCGATCTGGTTCCTCCACGATGAGCCCGCCTGCTGCAAGCCGACGCAGGTGGTAGCTCGCGGCGCCGGGGTTGATGCCGAGTTCGTCGGCGATCCGACTCGCGGTGGACGGGCCGCGCTGGCGCAGCAGAGTAAGTACGTTCAAGCGCAAGGGGTGGGCGAGCACACGCAGCCTAGCGGTGTCGAGCTGAATGTCCCGTTCCATCCCGGGTTCGGCGGGTGACGCAGACGAAGCGGTCATAGATACAGAGGCTAGACCTACAACAGTTGTTTCAAAAGAGTTGTTGTGAAGAGCTCCTGACAGAACGTAAAACAAGGCCGCGTGAAACACTCCCCACCCGCCAGAACCTGGTCCCGCAGGCGGAGTCAAGGCCGAACAACCTTGACGAGGCCCAAAGGTCGGCCACCATCACGGCACCGGACACAGCCTGCACGCTCCGCAGGCGTTGCTGATTCTCATCGACATTTCCGAACTTGTGATCGCTAAGTGCTGCTGAAAACCGACGACGGACGTTGCTCGCTCCCACCTACAGAGCCACCCAAGGGCGCCAAGGGCTTTGTCGTCGTCCCCCGCCGCTGGGAGTGCACTCTGAGCTGGCTGATGCAGGCCCGGCGGAACGTGCGGGATGAAGCTTCCCCTTGATCTTGGACACCTGGAGACTGGGACGTGAGGTTCCAGAGGAAGTAGTGCCAGGTGGGAAGCAAGTACACGAAGCGGTACT
>NZ_JBSHNE010000035.1:0-61061 GCF_053646035.1 Streptomyces sp. NPDC055287
CGTGAGTCACGCGTCCCAGCCACCCCATAACGGGTGGCAGGACGGAGGAGCCAACCCATCAGCCAGTTGGGCGCTACCTCCAAGCCCGGTCCCTTCAGGGCCGGGTCAAGTTGACGCGTCCCCATGTCGGTCTCCATGGCGCCCGGGGCTTTCTTGCAGGTCTCGGATCGATCGCATCTACGGGCATAGCCACCTGAAAAGCTCTCAAGCTCGTTACTCGAACCGAACCACTTCCTATCCATGCGTGCGGCCCGGGTTTCACCCTCACAGGTGCGGGGAGCCAGCGAGACTGATGGGCAAGCTGAAGCGTGGCGGCACCGGGATCACCGGGTTGCGCGCCGGGTGGTCAGAGCCAGGTGCCTTCCGGGGCGCGGCGGTCGCCGGTGAGGGCGTAGCGGCGTAGGGCGAGGACGGTCTCAGCGTCGCTGCCGATGTCGTCGGCGAACCGGGTGAGAATGTTGTCGAGGGCATCCTCCTCGGACCAGTACGGCGGGGCGAGTTCGAGGGCGATCTGTCCCAGTCGGCCGCCGGCGGCGGCCAGTTCGTCGACCGGGCGCCGTATCGCGTGGGTGTCAGCGGGGTGCTGCGCGGTGTCGGTGGGTGCCCGTTCCAGAGAGCCGCCGATACCCCTCCGATACCCCCGCCGGTGTCGTCGGCGGCTGGGTGTGGTTCGCGGCGGAGTTCATCGACGGTCTGGATCACGATGGAGCGGACAGCCGGCCACTCGGCCTGTCTGGGCGGCTGTGGTGAGCCGTTCGGTGACAAGGGTGGTGAGGTCGTCGAGCCGGCCGTGGACTTCGCGCAGCGCCCGCTGCGACAGCCCCCGATCCAGCAGACCGGCCGTGTCCGTGTCCCTCGCGGGTGACACCCCGGTCAGGACGCCGGCAGAACCGACTGCTGCACCACCAGCTGTCCGGGGGTGCTGGCGTGGTTCGGATGCTGCCCACCAGGCGGAAGATCGGAGACACCGCACAGCCGGCACCGCCCGACCACATGTGATCATCCGCTGTGATCACGTCGTATACGCGTTCACATGAACGCTGCGCGGGCCAGCACGCTGCCGAGGAAGGCTGCGACCAGTCCGACGATGATGCTCACGATCACGATCACGATCATGTTGGCGGCGGCGAAGGCCCTCGCGCCGGTCTCGGTCAGGCAGATGGTCTCGAAGAAGAAGGCCGAGTAGGTGCTCAGCGTCGCGCACGGTCGGACGGGGCAGCGCGGAAGTGCAGGCTGGTGATGAGAGGTCGGTTGTTCCGGAGAGGAGGTAGTGCTGAAGCCCGGGACAGCACGTGGCCTGTGATTCCACGGCCAGCAGGGAGGGGAATGTCCCGGATCGCCGTGATGGCGGGGTGGGCGGCTTGAAGCGTTTGGTGGCCGTCGGGGTCCATTCCCCAGGGCATCGGGGGGAGCCTGTAGCCCCCTGGCTTCCTGCCGGCCCGGGACCTTGCACTGAAACGGCGCGAGACGGTGTCGAAGATCATCGTGCCGCCGGGAAAGGTTTCCGCGCAGGCGGCGATCAGTTTGTGTACCCGTGCAGCGTGCAGGTACATCAACAGCCCCTGGGCGGTGACCAGTACGCCGCGTGAGGTGTCTACGAGCTCCATCCAGCGGCTGTCGGGGTCGTGGCTGATGTCGCAGGAGATGTGGCGCTGCCGCCTTCCTTGCGGGAGCACTCGTGTGCGCAGCTCGAGTGGGTCGGCCAAGTCGACGGAGACCCACTGCACCCGGCCGTTGTCCACCCGCCAGAATGTCGTCTCCAGACCTTCACCGAGTGCGATCACGGTGCCGTCGGGGTGTGCGGAGAGGAACTTGCGCACCGCACCGTCGAACGCGAGGGCTCGCAGCGCGATGGCCTGGGCCGCCCAGGATCGGACGGGGCCGAGTCGTTCGTGGAAAGGGAAGTCCAGCTGGGCCACCAGCCGTACTGCTTGAGGGTCCGGCAGTACGGTGTCTTTGCGGGTCGCCTCGGCCGCGCGGTGGTAGACGGTCCACAACCCAGTCTCTGCGACTCCCGTCAGATCTACTGGGGTCGGGGACTGCATTCGTGCGCCTCTTTCCTTGCCCAAATCGGCAGTCGCGAAGAGTGACTGTTTGGTCACTGTGGGCTCTAGAGAGGCTACTGCACTGTCTCCGCCACCAGCCCTCTGACCACGGCGGGCTTCCACCGCGCCGGAGCACTGTCCACCCGCAAGGACGACATCCGCGGTGCCTCACGCCCCTTCGCCGCCGACCGCGACGGTTTCGTCATGGCCGAAGGGCCCGGCGCCCTGGTCCTGGGACGGGCCCAAGACGCACGCGCCCGCCGCCGTCCCCAGGCTCTCCTGGCCGGTCGCGCCACCACCTGCGACGCCCACCACCCCACCGTTCTGCCCGAAGGGGCGCCAGGAGCCGAACGAGCTCTGCGAGCAGCGCCGGCCGACGCCGACCTCTGCCCCGCTGACGTCGACCACGTCAACGCGCACGCAGGTCGACCAAGGCCAACGACGCGGCCGAGGCCGCCCTCATCTCCCGCGTCCTGCCCCGCCGCCCTGGCGTCACAGCCACCAAAGGCACCCTCGGCCACACCCTGGGCGCCACCGGCATTGAGGCTGCTCTGACCGCGCTGACCATCCAGCACCGGCGCCGGGGTTCGACAGCCGGGGCGCGAGCGGATCGGTCAACTTTCAGGCTTCGATTCGCTCGGTAGCGGGGCGTTCCGCCAGCTGTGCTTCTCGGCCGCCGGGCCGGTCCCGTGCGACAGCCAAGCGCTGGTAGCAGGGCCGCTCGACCAGAACATGCAGCAGCCAAGATGCCGACAGGGTCAGAAGGAACGCGGCCACGGTACCCACCACCGACCACCCACCCCAGTAGTGCATGACCACCGCCAGCCCGGCCGCGTGGAGCAGGTAGAAGCCGTACGTCAGGTCACCGAGGAACACCATGAGCCGTGTGCGCAGCCAGGATTTGGCGCCACATGCATCCAACGAAGCCACAGCCCGTACGAGCAATGCCACCGGGATGATCGTGGCCGCGGCGAAGAGGAACGGCCGGGGCAGTACCGCAAGACCCGTCACCAGGCACACGCCCAGCAGCACGGCCGAGGGGACGGCCCCGAACCGGACAGCGACCCCATCAGCGTGCATCCTGGCCAGGACCATGCCCAGGATGAACTGCGGCAGTTGGCACAACGGGAACGAGTACACGCACCACATCTGCAGCCCGGTGAGAGAGCCGTCCACAAAGTCCTCCGGCAGCGGCGGCCCGCCCAGCCACAGTGAGCCGAAGGGAACCGCCCACACCGCCGCCACAGCGCCCACAGCCACGGCTGGCAGCCACGGCGAGCGGATCCGCCCAACCAGCGGCAAGAGCAACGGAAACAGCAAATAGAACAGCAGCTCACAGGCGAGCGACCAGGTCACAGGATTACCGGCGAAGAGGAACTGCGGCAGCGGAACCAGAGTATTGATCAACAAGGCGTTGAACAGATCGCCCAGCAAGGAAGGAGGCGGCGCGTTCAGCAAGCCGTCACCGGGCCAGGAAACGCCCACCCCTCGCAAGAGAAGCATGAGGGCCGCCCACACGACCAGATGGCTGGGGAAGAGCCTCGCGAACCGCCGCCGCCAGAAGGAACGAGCGGTACCCGCCCCACGTGCCGAAAGGGTCAGCACAAACCCACTGAGTACAAAGAAGAGCGAAACGGCCGCCGTCCCCGTGAGGAAGAGACCAGCCGGCGGCCAGCCGCCCTCCTCCCTGGCCTTCCCATACGCAGCGTGGACCACGAACACAACTGCAGCTGCAACGAATCTCAAGCCGGTCAGCGAGGGCAGCCAAACAGAAGGAGCGGGGGTGGGTGGCATGACGCTCCTCAAAGCATGAATGCCGTGGTGCGGGAAGGCTCGAGGTGGGCGAGCCGACCTGAGCCGTACGGAGCTGGTCACGTGTCTTGATCAGCATCCACGAGGAAGCCAGCGGCATCTCGCAACGCACTCGGCGGCTCACCGCAACGAGCCCGGACGTTAGCCCGGTCGGCTGCATCAGGGCGAAGACGGGGAGCGGGGCCCCGGCCGCCCCCACGGCTTGGAGTGACCGACACGAACCGACCCCACCGGTCCCGGCAGATGCGCGTGAGCTTCGGGTCACGGACCTGGTGAGGTGAAACGTCGCGGTGGCGGGTTCACCCCCCCTGCGCGGTGCCTGGTGGTCGGAGCCAGGTGCCTTCCGGGGCGCGGCGGTCGCCGGTGAGGGCGTAGCGGCGTACGGCGAGGATGGTGCCGGTATCGCTGCCGACGCCGTTCACGAACCGGGTGAGGACGGTGTCGACGGCTTCCTGTTCGGAGAGGTGGGCGGGGCGAGTTCGAGGGCGATGTGCCCGAGCCGGCGCCTGCGGCGGCCAGTTCGTTGGCGGGGTCTGTGGGGGCCCGAGCTGTAGCCGTGGTGAGGATCAAAGGCTGATGCAGTTCAGGAGCGGTCGAACCGAAGTAGCCGACGCAACACCTGACCTGTGGTGCGCAGAGGCGAAACGCAGACTCACTCCTGCGGGCTGCGACGGGAGTGCCCGGCCTGGGGATCGGTCCCAGAGGGGTCAGAGGCGTGGTTCAAGCCGAGAGATAGCCGAACTCCGCCCTCAACCATCATCCGTGGCCGAGAAGATCCTTCAATGGTCAGGCGCTCTTGGAGCACGTGGAAGATCGTCTGGAGGTCAAGCACTTCAGGTCCGCCCTTGACCCCCCGTTCGAGGATGTCGATCAGCGCGCCTGTGAAGTCGGGATATTGCTTGTCGGGAGGCGCCATGGCGGCGCGGTTCGCGGATGACGAGGTCAACACGTAGGTGCCGGTCGCGGCGGCGAGTTCCGCCACGGTTCCCATGGCAAATGCCCGGCCTGCGAAGCAGCAGTCGAGGATCACAGCCTTGCGCCTGGCTGGGCTCCTGGCCAGCAGCTCGCGCACCTCGTCATAGGGGATCGCGGTGAAGGGCCGATGGTGCTGAGTATCGGTCGCGGCGAGGGTGAGCTCGCCGGACGAGGTGAGCAGGCCGTGGCCGGCGTAGTAGAGCAGCAAGGTGTCGGTGGCTTCCTCCGTGGCGTCGTGGACGGCGCTGAGGACGTCGGACCGTGTGCCGTTCATCACGGCGACGGTGGAGTCGGGCAGAAACGCTGGGGCATCCGTTGTCAGTAAGGCGTGCAGGGCCTGGGCTCCGGGGACGACGCTCGGGAGGTCCATCAGATCCAAGTCGCTGTAGTTGCCGGCCCCCACGATGACTGCGCGGGAGCTGTCCAGGCGCGGCAAGTCCGGGTGCCGGTCCGTGAAGTTGTTGGGGAGAACGGGGCTTGGTAGCACCGGCTGGCGAGGGACAGGCTGATCGTTTGTTGTCTTCGTGACCGATTCCTGTTCGGCGCTTTGCCGACCGCTTGAGGGCCGGTTGAAACCCGGTTCCAGATTGAGCGCGAGGTAGTGGTATGCCGCGAGCCACAGCCTGGACATGCGGTCGCAGATCTCCTCCTCGTCGCCCCAAGGGTTGAGCCGGGCCAACAGAGCCACCACGTCCGCGTAGACCGTCGATCGGGGAAGGTCGGGCCGGGTGAACATCTGATGGATGGTGAAGTGGCTGAAGGGCAGCGTCTTCGCCATCGTTCGGGTGCTCGGCCAGCCGGCCAAGGCGTGAAGCTCATGGAGGCGCACCATGAGTTCACGCATCGGCCCGGACAGGCCATCAGGCATCGGGAGTCTCGACATGAGGGTGCCTCAGATGTCAGTCGCCGTAATGAGATGTCAGGGACGATTATTTCTTGGCAGACGCTGCCGAGGGGTGTTCTCTCGCGTACTTCCCCCTGATGGGGCGGGTTGATTGTGGTTCCAGGCTCCGATCCGCCCGCAAGGGCTGGGGTACTTGCGTCCGCAGGGACCCCGGGGCCGGGGTCCAGTTGCGGAGACGGGCCCTTTGGCTGGGAGGCCCGCATGACTCTTCAGATCACCCCCGAGGCGTTGGGAGTCCTCATCGTGGGCTGCATCGCGGGGATCGCTGTCTTCAAGTACACCGCGCACACCCACTCGGGTCTCCCGGCCCGCGGCGACTTGGTGGGCGCGATCTCGGCCGCGGTGGGAGTGGTCGCGGTCCTGGGGCTGCTGCTGGGGCTCGATCACGGCCGGTCAGACAGCACGACCGTGCCGGAAGCGCCCGCCATCAGCAGCCCCGCCACCGGATGCCCGACAGACCCGCCGACGTGCTGACCGCCGGGCCCCTCAATTGCGCCGTCCAGCCTGCGCGCTGCACTTTCATGGGCCAGCCGCCCACCCGCTCAACTGCTTCCAGGAAGTCGGTCCGTGCCCGGTCCTGTCCGGCGCAGACGTCGAGGGGGACGTGGGCGGCGCCGTCGGCGGTTTCGACGTGCCAGCGCAGCAACTGTCGGACGGCGTCGCTGTCCTGACAGAGGGGCAACCGACTGGCCTCGTCGGCCTCGACGCTGTGACCAACGACCTGCAGGGCCGGCGCGACACTCGGAGGGACCCGGCGTGGGCCTCAGCGGCGACAGCCACTTCGAGACCCAGGTGCGTGGAGCGCTGCCTCACCAGCCGTGTGCGGCTGCTCCTGCCCGACTTGGCCGTCCGGCTCGTCGCCGAGGTGCGCTTGGGCGGGCATCCGCACGTACGGGAACGGGCGAGGAAGCAGGCGGTGACATCGACCGGCATCGTGATCGAAAGTGGCGCGAGGTTCGGGTTCACGGCGGCCCCGGTACGACGGACGATGCCCGGATCCGGTGCATCCTCAGGCTCGCGCCTGGCCTCGCGCACCAGGGCGCATCGCACCGACTGCACGTCCTGCTGGAGCAGGCCGCCGAGACCGCCGGCGCCGGCGTCGAGGTTCTCGAGGGGATCAACGTCATCGTCCCGGACGGCTTCTGATCCCGGCCCTGGCCATCATCGACGCCGTCGCCGCCGAGGCATCGGGCGTCGCCGCCTCCGCGCACCACGTCCTGGCCGTGGTAGAGATCGCCCCGCCGTCGAACCGCGTCACCGACCGCAAGCTCAAGCCGTCGCTTCGACTGGCCGCGGGCCCGCTTGACGTAGGTATGTGCCGCCACCCCGTCTCCAGTGCGGAGATGACCCGCCGCCCGTACCCCTGCGTGGCGAACTGGCCATTGAGGCAGACCACGGGGGTGCGGGGACCGCCGGTGTCGGTGAGGGCCAGGGCCATGTCGTCGTCCGGCACCATGCCGGTCCACTTCGAACGGGCCGCGGACGTGCTGTTCTTCGCCATGTGTTGCAGCTGTTCGCGTGAGGCGTGGCCAAGTTCGTTCTGGTTGTGCGCCTTCAGAGGCTGCGGGCGGTGATGTCGCCGTGGGAGGTGGTGGCACGGATGTCGAGTTCGGCGGTGCCGTTGTTCTTGAGGGCGTTGCTGATGCGGCCGTAGTCGGTGCCGGCGTCCAGGGCGGCCGAGACGCCGGCGGCGGCGGCGACCGAGATGCTGCCGGACTGGGTGCGGAGCACGACCGTGCCGCGCACGGCTTCGGTGATCCGGATGTCGCCCCTTGCGGTGCTGATCTCCGCGGGGCCGTTGAGCCGGCCGACCTCGATGTCGCCGTCGATCGCAGTGAGGCGGACGCTCTCGACCTCGTCGATCTTGATCTGACGGTACGCGCCTTCGAAGGCGACGTCGCCGAGGCGGCCGACGCCGCGGAGCTCGGAGCTGGCGGTCTGGGCCTCGATGCGGGAGCCGGCGGGCAGCTGGACGGTGACCTCCAGGGATCCACAGGGGCCGAAGAGCTGGTTGCTGGGCTCGGGGGTGTGGATCCGCAGGACGCCGTCGGCGTAGGCGACGGTGGTCTGCTCAGCGGTCTTGGTGTCGCGGCTCTCGGACGGGTTGGCGGGCAGGACCTCGACGGTGGTGTCGGCGCGGTCGGCGGCGATGAACTGCACGCGTCCGGCGGGGATGTTGAGGACGGCGGAGATCGGGGCGGGGGTGTCGAACTTCTGCATCATGTTCTCCTGCGACTCGTTGTTTCTGACATTAGAAACGCTACGTTGCGTTCCTGCATGCCGCAAGAAGCTCGTTGCGTGGAATTCACATTAAGGCAGGTTAGAGCCATAGGATTGTTGCAACGGCCTGGAATTTAATGCAACGACAGACATCTGCTCGTTGCAATTGATTGGGGGTGAACGCTATGCTGGAGGCGCCACGGACCACGAAGGAGACCGCGATTGCCGGCGAGGCCGGCCGAGCGATCCGCACCATGCAGCTGCTGCGCTACCCCTCGGATCCGCCGCTGCCGCTGCCGCTGCCGCTGCCGCTGCCGCTGCCGCTGCCGCTGCCGCTGCGGCTGCGGGTGACGGCGGCGACGAAAACGGTGGAGTCGTTCAACCGGTTCTCCCACGGGGTCGGGTTCGGCAGTCGCGGGGTCATCGCCGACAACGTGCTTCGCGGTCTGCGAGTATGTTCCGCATGGATGTGACACCGGGAAGTCGGCTGGTCACGCTGAACGCGACGGGCCACTGCCCCCAGCTCGCAGCTCCGGAGGAGACCGCCGCGGCGATCGCCGCGTTCCCCGGAGCGGCCGGATGATGTGCGAGACCAGCGACGAAGAAGAGGGCAGTCCGAACGAACACCGCGGGCCGGAGGATGAACACGCGCAGTTCTCCTCGTTGCTGGAAGACAGCGCCGAGGACCTGTATGAACACGCGCCCTGCGGCTACCTGTCCACCCTGCTGGACGGCCGGATCGCGAAGGTCAACGCCACCCTGCTGGACTGGCTCGGCTACGAGCGCCGTGACCTGGTGGGCCGCAAGCACTTCTCCGATCTGCTGACCGTCGGCGGCCGGCTCTACCACGAGACCCACTTCGCCCCGCTGCTGCAGATGCAGGGCGAGATCAGCGGCATCGCCCTGGAACTCAAGGCCGCCGACGGCTCGCGGCTGCCGGTCCTGGTCACCTCCACGGTGAAAACGGGCAGCGACGGGCAGCCGCTGCTGATCCGCACCACCGTCTTCGACGCCCGCGACCGCCGCGCCTACGAAACCGAACTGCTGCGCGCCCGCAAGGAAGCCGACCAGGAACGCGACCGGCTCCAGCGCCTGAACGCCACGCTGCAGAAGACGCTGCTGCCGCCGGCGCTGGCGAACGTCCCGGGCCTGGACGTGGCCGCGCACTACCACATCGCCTCCGTCGACGAGGTCGGCGGCGACTTCTACGACCTGTTCCCCCTCGCTGCCGGCACCTGGGGGCTGTTCCTGGGCGACGTGTGCGGCAAGGGCGCCGCCGCCGCGGCCGTCACCTCCCTGGCCCGCTACACCCTGCGCGCCGCCGCCGTCTACGACCCCGACCCGGCCGCCGTCCTCGCCAACCTCAACACAGTCCTGAACCACGAGTACGACGGCATTGATCCCCGCTTTTGCACCGTCATCTTCGGCCTGCTCACCCCAGACGACGACCAGGGCGGCTTCCGCATCACCCTGGCCAGCGGCGGACACCCTCCGGCCCTGCTGATGCGCGCGGACGGCACCGCCGACTACCTACCCACCCCCGGCGGGCAGCTCATCGGCGTCCTGCCCGACGCCCACATCGCCACCGCCACCGTCCACCTCGCCCCCGGCGACACCCTGCTGCTGCACACCGACGGCCTGACCGAAGCCCACACAGCCGCGGGCGGCGAGGACCGGTACGGCGACGACGCCCTCCTCGGCTTCGGCCGCGCTCTGGCCCCCGCCACCGCATCGGACACCATCGGCGCGGTCCGCGACCTGCTCGACACCTTCGGCACCGGCGTGGACGACGACACCGCCGTCCTGGCCATCCACGTGCCCCGACCCACCAGCGATGAGCAGCCGTGACCCAGCACCTGACCCTCCACACCCGCACCACCACCGCCGGAGTGGTCGTCGAACTGACCGGGGAACTTGACCATCACACCGCGCCCGAGGTCCGCACCGCGCTGCCCGACCTGCGTCCAGGCCAGCAGCTCGTCCTCGACCTCGAAGGCCTTACGTTCTGCGACTCCAGCGGCATCACTGTGTTGATCGCCGCCCGCAACCACGCCCTGGCGGCCGGTGCGGTCATCGCGCTGGCCGCGGTCCCCGACCGCGTCAGCCGGACCTTCCGCATCGTCGGCCTGGAGCACGTCTTCCCCACCCACCCCACCGCCCAGGCCGCCGAAGCCGCCTGGCGGCCCACCGCAAACTGACCTACACACCCTGACCGGTCCCCACGGATCCGACGAGGGCAGCCCGACTCGGGTTGGGGCCAGGAATTCACGGACAGGTCGCGGCTTTTTCCTGCGCGCCATAAGCGGCGCAATCAGCCGCTGACGATTGCTGAGGCCGTGCAGCTGGCGACCACTCGTCTCAGTACTGATGCGCCCTGCGGACGCCCTCTACGGGTCATGGGCCCTGACTGCGCGGCAGGAGATCCGCCCCGGTGAGTTCGACCGCACTGGTGAACTGCTCAGGTGGCTGGCTACCAAAGCCGATGACCGGCACCGTTCCTCCGGTGCGGTCCACCTGGGCTGGACCAGTTTCTGCGAGTCGGACCGGTTCGAGCCCTTGGTGGTTCGAGACGACGAGGTCGTTTGGCCGCAGAGCCCCGGCTGCGCCCCCATCCTGAACCCAAGCTGCCCTGCACATGGCAGCTCGATCGCAAAGGTCCTGGTACAGCTTCGTCGTGGGCGTACAACGGGGTGATCGTCGCGGGAGGTTGGGATCATGCGGTCACGGGTCTGGGGCTCATGCTCGCCGCGTGGGTGGAGCAGTACCCCGTACAGGCTCCGGGTGACTGGATCGGTTTCAACCTGTGGACCGCTCGTGACTGGGGCCGCGACATGATCGTGTCGTACACGCCCGGCGGCCACGGGTACGAACTGGCCGTCAGTATCCACGACCGGGGCACCGAACAGACCCAGGAGCGACGGGCACAGATGCGCGCACGCGGCTGGCAGACCCTGGATGAACACCAGTAGGGGCGTACCGATTTGCCGGAGACCGATCCTGACGCGCCGCGGCGGATCGCTGAGCTCACCATCGCAGAGTGTCGTGCCCGCAAGGCCAGCTGTCCGGACGAGCTACGGGCTCATGACATCAGTGCGGGGGACCACGGTGACCTGTGGCTCACCGGGCTGGGGCTGCCGACACACCCCTCCCGCGGCCAGCACTTCTGAGCCTGAGCCCTCAAGGGGACCCGCCCCCCTTTCCCATGCGCTTGCCCCACCAGGTATCTTGCATCGCATGGAACCAGGTGAGGCGACCAAGCAGGCCCGGGCAGCCGCCCAGCTGCGCAAGGGTGTCCTGGAGTACTGCGTACTCGCCCTGATGCGGGACCGCCCCCGCTACGGCGTGGAACTCCTCCACGCCCTGGAGGACTCTGGTGCCCTGGCCACCAGCCAGGGCACGGTCTACCCGCTGCTCTCCCGGCTCCGCCGCGACGACCTGGTCACCACCACCTGGCAGGAATCCGCCTCCGGACCACCCCGTCGCTACTACGCGCTCACCGACAGCGGCCGGGCCGCACTCGACGAGTTCACCCGCGTCTGGCCCGGCTTCCGCAACGCCGTCGACGCCTTCCTGACCACCCCGCACCCCTCCACCGGAGACCTCGCATGAAGACCTCTGCCGACCCCGCACGCGACTACCTCTCCGCCGTCGAGCGCGAGGGCTCCGCACTCCCCGCCGACCGTCGCCAGGAACTCCTCGCCGACCTCGCCGAACACATCGAGGTGACGCGCGCCGAGCGCCCCGACGCCGCGATCGGCGAAATCCTCGCGGAGCTGGGGGACCCCCGCACGATCGCGGCAACGGCGCTGGCCGAGGCGGGGGACGGGGCCGCCGGGGCTCCGGCCTGGAGCGGTGGCGGTGCACGCACCCGGCGCGCCAAGGTGCATCCCCTGGTCCCGCTCCTGATGCTCACCCTCCCGTTCCTCTTCGCGGCGATCCTGCCCCACATCCCCGCCGTACAGTTCTGCAGCACCATGTTCCGCGTCATCGGCGCGGTGCTGCTCTGCACCTCAGTGCACTGGGTCGCCGTCCAGAAGACCACCGGCGTACTACTTGCCGCCGTCCTGCCGACCGTCGCCATCAGCATCTGGATTTCGTCCAGCGTCGCCCCGCCGGGCGGCACCCCGGCCCTCCTGGCCAACCTGGTAACGCTCGCCCTGCTGGCCGGCACGGCAGCATGGCTCTGGCGGGTCCGCCGCGCCTGAGACCTGTTCAGCTGCCTCGGCTTTTTCAGCCAGGGCTTTGGTGTGGGCAAGGCGGTAGGGAGCCAGTGACCTCTACTCGTTGTCTTTCCGGGTGCGGCTGGCGACCCAGTTCGGATCGCGTACGGGCGTCGCCAGCGCACGTGTCTCGGTGGCCGGGGGCACATGATGCGCCAGCTGGTCCGCGGCGCGGTGACGGCGTGGCCAGCTGATGATCCGCAGGCTTTGTCGGTGGTGGTTCGGCTGCTGCCATGTACGCCGATCTCGGGCTGACGCTTTTGGTGATGATGCGGGTCAGTTGGTTGCCGGTCGGTACAGCGTGCGCGCGCCGCGAACGTCTCCATCCGGCTCACCTACGCCGACGGCATCCGCGAACACATCGACGCCGCCCGCCAGCAACAGGCCCACACCCTCCCCCCGTCACCTGGCCGGGGAACCCCCTCACGCCCGCAGGGCTGCGCGCAGAACTCGGAAACCGCCCGCCAAGAGATCAAGGACCTCGGCCGGGAGCGCGACCGTCTCCGCAGCGCCATACGGCACCAGCTCGGACAGCGACTCGACGCGC
Source organism: Streptomyces sp. NPDC055287 (assembly GCF_053646035.1). Classification (NCBI taxonomy): domain Bacteria; kingdom Bacillati; phylum Actinomycetota; class Actinomycetes; order Kitasatosporales; family Streptomycetaceae; genus Streptomyces; species Streptomyces sp. NPDC055287. The sequence continues at coordinate 12,724 of NZ_JBSHNE010000035.1, forward strand.
TCACCACACGGGACCTGGCCGACCGCGTCGACGAACTCACTCACCACAACCACCAGCTGGCCGACCAACTCCAGCAGGCCACCGAAGACAACACGGCCCTCCGCGCCCGCACCACCTCACTTGAACAAGACCTCGCTGCAGCCCGCACCAGCCTGCGCCGCATGATCCGCGCCGAAACCACCGCACGATGACCCCACCCACCAGCGCCGCCCACACGTCATGCCGCCGCCCGGCCCGAAGGCCGCCAGGAGCCTGGAGCGTGTCGGGCGGCGGGCGCACCAGTGCACGTAAAGCAGGGCAGCTGCCCGCTGCCGCCATTGCCGCCGGTCTCTCCGTTGCCGCTGGCTTACGCCCGCTGCACCAGATTGATCCGACGCCCATGGGTCAGCCGCACCCGTCGACGGGACCGAACTTGATCTGCGCTCCGAAAGCGGCTTTGACGTCTCTTCGCTTGTTGGGCTCGGAGACCTGACTCCTGAGTCCGTCACCCATGATCGTCCAACGTCCCGGTGGATCCTGGGCATCAGTGAAGTCGAGTCGAGCTCGGCCTTTGAGTGTGACCGTCTCACCGTCCGCATTCGTCACACGGAGTGGTGACACCCACCAAACAGTGCAACCACCCACGGCTCCCACGTCGATGTAAGAACCGTCCGCGGAGGTGACGATCACGTCCTGGATGAGGGAACGCGAGCGGTTAGCAATGCTTAGCACCTCCCCGCCTTCCCCCTGTTCCCGGATGAAGTCGATCCCACTCGCCTGTTCCCTTGTCACCAGCCGCTGCGTCTCGCCGTTCGCCTCCCGCGCCTCCTCATTGGCACGGTGCGACTCGCGCCAGCTCACCAACGACACGACGAGTGCAACAGCGGCCACCACCACACTGATCCAATCGGTCACAGATCCACGGCGCGGAGAAGATTGCTCGTCTGCCATGGACCCACCATGGCTCCCCCGTCCGGCACGCATCCCGATCGGCTACACCATCCGGGTTATGGCACAGCCACCGACCAGCGCCGGACCGCCCTGGCGAACGTCCGCCGTGTGAGCGGTAGCGGCTGACGCCTCCGCAACAAGGACCGGGTGCCGGGCTGCTCGCAGCGGCCCGGCACACACCCATGTAAGTAGCGACACTTCCTGACTTGATGCGGTTGTGATACCGCGTCCGTTGCACACCTTCCACAGGCGAGCGAGCTACGCGCGGACAAGGTGTTCGCCCGCAGCGAGGTCACGTTCGCGACGACCGTCTGGAACGTTCGGGCTTATCGCGCCCTTGTTCGGTGCGTCCGGGGCTGGTGGTCGACGCCGACGGCGTCCGCCTGTGCTTGGTTTCGCTTGCTGGGATATCGGTTCGGCGATCGTTCCTCAGCATGGCTTGAGTGGCCTGGCTGCCGCCCAAGCCGGCTTTGTGGCCGGTTGTTGGGGGCAGAGTCGTGGCGATTCCTGACGAGGAAGAGCGGTTCGCCGCGATCAAGCAGCCGCCCGAGGCCATGAGCGATGACACCGCCCGCCACCAGGTCGACTATGCCCAGGTCGAGCGGGGCCGGCAGGCCCGCGAACAGTTCGAGGACACCAGCCCGGTCGCCCCGACGGTTCGCCACATCGACCGGATGGTGGAGTTCTTGGCGAGGACGAGCGCACGATCGTGCACGAGAACGTGGCCAAGGTCGGCGTGCTGCGCCTGCTCGCCGACCGGATCTGGCTCCAGTCCGGAGGCGGCTGCCGCCTCACGGTCTTCAGTCCCGTCGACGACGAGACCGTCGAGGAATTGGAGCGTCTGTATGCCCTCGCGGCCTGACCCGCGCTGAACGGCCGCGATCACGCCGCGATGAACGGCTCCGTCAAATGCGGTGTCGCCAGGTGCAGCGTGGTGGCGGTTTCGCGGCCGAGCATGCGCTCCCTTGAGTGCCTGGCCGCCTCAGGGTCGGTCTCGTGCGCGTAGGCGAGCTCGGGGTGGAGCAGCTGGAGCGCGTGCACCAGGAGGTCGCCGGTGACGAGCGCCAGCTCGCGCCCGTCGGCGACCAGCACGCTCTGGTGCCCGGGCGTGTGACCGGGCGTGGCGACCGCGCGCCCGGCGCGCAGCGGTGTGTCCCCGTCGAGGAGCCGGAGCCGACCGGCCGCCTCGAGCGGGTCGGTGAGGGTCTCGCGAAGCTGCGGGTTGATCGCGTCGAGGGCGTCGAACTCGGCCCGTTGGAGCAGGTATTCGGCGTTCGGGAAAAAAGGACGGCGGCCGCTGGTCGCAACGCCGGTTGAAGCGTTGCCGTCCACCGCGCCGCCCGCTGATGGGACGGCCGCCTCGGTCACGACCGCCCACCCGATGTGGTCGGTGTGCAGATGCGTGAGCACCACGGTGTCGACTTCGGCCGGGTCGATGCCCGCGGCGGCGAGCGACTCGGGGAGCGCACCGGGCACGGGCGCCCACGAGCCGGCCGGGCCGTCCGCCGGACCGATCCCGGCGTCCACGACGGTGAGGCCCTTGTCGCCGCGGATCGCATACGCGCGGAACTGGAGCCGCCAGCGGCCCTCGGCGTCGACCGCGCCCGGGTCGTAGCGGTCGGCCTCGGCCCACTGAGCGGCCGTGGCCTCGGGGAAGGCCTCGCCGCGCGGGGAGAAAAACGGACCCTCGCCGTCGGCGAGGGCGATGATCTCGGTCGAGCCGATCCAGAGGCGGGGAACGCTGAGGGACATGACCGCGATCCTGCCATGCCCTGCACGCGGGTGGTTCTCGGTGTAGGGCGAGGGCGCCTGTGTGTCCTCGGCCGCGCAGGAAGGGCTGCTCCATAGGAGGTGGTCAGCCGGCACTCAGCCTGGCGAACGTCTCCAGCTCACATCTGCGTGCGCCGATCCGTCAGTGCTGTGGATACGCCAGACAGGACGATGTGAAGGAGTGCAGTCATGACGAACACCTCGATCTCCCGGATACCGAACCCGGCCGAGTTCGTGCCCGAGTTGAACGACATCAGCGCCGCCCTCTTCCGGGCCACGGGCAACCGCTCGGTGCCGCGCACCACGATGAGCCTCGTCCACCTGCGCGCCGGGCAGATCGTCGGCAACACCTACCTGACGATCCTGAACACCGGCTTCCTGCGCAAAGCAAGGGAGTCCGAGGAGGCGCATCACCGCCGTGTCCTCCTGGCAGGACGCCCCGTACTTCACCGACGCCGAACATGCCGCCCTCGCCTTGGTGGAGGCCACCCTCCAGCCCGCCCCGCACGGCAAGGAGCGCGTCAGCGATGAGCTGTACGCCGAGGTGGCGAAGCACTACGACCAGAAGGCGCTGGCCACCCTCACCATCGCGATCGGCCAGATCAACTTCTTCATCGCCCTCGCCATCATCGGCAAGCCGCAGCCGGTCAGCTCCCTGGCGGACGAGCAGTGGGACTGACCCGGTCCGTCCGCCCCCGGGGGTGCCCTCCTTGATGCTGAGACCACCGTTCCCTGAGGATCGGGGAAGTCACGGTGCACCAGCGCCCTGGTGCGTGCGCTCAAACCCGTCCGTATCCCCACGGAGTGGCCTTCATCCTTGCCCCGCCACAAGGACGGTTCATCTCGCGCTGCTGAAGGACCAGGCCTCGATGTCGCGGTAGTGGATCGGCCCGGGGCCGCGGCCGAAGTTGCTGCCGACCAGGTGCAGACGCTCGGCCTGCCACGTGCGGCCGGTGAACGCGGAAAGCCCTGCGGCGGCCTGTACCGCGCTGGAAGCATCGCTACGGCGCGAACGGGCGAGCGTCAGGTGGGGGTTCAGCGGCCGGTCCATGAAGGTGACACCATGTTCCTTAACCAGCGCCCGCACCTCCCCGGCGAGCAGCCGCAGTCCTTCGAGGTCCCCGCCGATCCCGCTCCACAGCACACGCTCGTCGAAGTGCCCGCCGCCGCACAAGGCCAGGTGCAGGGGGTGGCGCCTCGCTGCGAATTCCGCGAGCGGCGGCCGCAGGAGCGAAACGGCTGAGCTCGGCAGCTCACCGAGGAACGCCAGGGTAATGTGCCAGTCCTCGATGCGGTTCCACCGCATGCGCGGGTAGGCGTCATAGGCGGGCCGCAGCGCCTGCGCCAGCTCCTCCTTGGCGTCGTCGGGCGGAGCAAGGGCTATAAAGACGCGGACGGTCGTGGCCTGGATCTGTTCGTTCACGAAGGACTTCGTACACCACCGACGCCAGCCGCTGCTGTGCGTGGTGGGCTGTCGTTCAACGAGTCGGAACTCGCCGTTGCTCACGCCGCCAGCCGCCGCCGTCGGCGGCCCGGGACCGCGGAGCCGGGCTCGCTGACGTGCTGCGCGTGGGCTCTGATCGAACTCACACCAAGCCGTCGCCCTGGCCGACTACTCCGGGCCCTGGGCTCGCACGAGGAGCGTGCCCATGCCTTCTGCGTTCGGCGGGGGCAGGATGCGGGCGTCGATGTCGGTGAAGCCGTGGCGCTTGAGCAGGTCCGTCCACGCTTCGGGCGTGTACTGCCAGCGCAGCACGGTCAGCTCGCGCTCTCGGCCTTCGAGCCATTTGCCGCGCATCGGCTGCGGGCCGTACGCGCCGGGGACCGGCTCGGCCTGGCTGAAGGCGAAGACTCCGCGGGGTGTCAGGCTCTTGGCGACGATCGGCAAGAGGACTTCCGGGTCGGTGAACCACACCGCGCCCCACACGGAGTAGATCGCGTCGTACGGTGCTGCGCCGGACACGAGGTGGTCGCACACGTCCGCATGGACGAACGACAGGCCGGGGACATCCTTCCACCACCTACGGGCGCGTTCGACCTGGGCGGCAGAAAGGTCCACGCCGGTCACCTCGACGCCCTGGCGGGCCAAGAACACGGCTTCCTTGCCTTCTGCGGGCCCGAGGTCCAGGGCGCGGCGCGGTTGCCCGAGGATCTCAACGCCGGGGCCGTGGCCCGGGTACTGGGTCCACTCGAACCAGTCGACCACCGGGGCGGGCTGCTCACCTTCGCCCCGATGCGGCATGTACTTGTCCCAGTATTCGGCCGGGGTGTGGGGCTCGCGGGGCATGCAGTTCCTCGTGGGGGCAGCGGGTCCAGTCTTCCAAGCTGGCCACCGTACCGGTGCTGCCTCCCGTCCACGGGCGAATGACTCAACGACGCCCGTACGGGCGCGCGCGAGGGCCCGGCGGTGCTCGCAGCACCCCCGGGCCCGACCGCTTGATGCGGTTCAGTGGCAGCTCTCGCCCGGCCTGCACGGGCCGCACTTGCCGTAGTCCGCCTCCCACAGCTTCCAGTCGACCTCGAAGCGGTTGCCGGCGATGATCTGCGCGGTGCGCTCGACGCTGCCGTCGTACTTGAATTCGATCTCCGGGATGTGTTCGAGGAACTTGCCGTCGAAGTGCTCGTGGCAGAACTCGCGGTAGTTCTTGGTGTCCAGGATGAAGACGTGGACTGCGATGTCGACCGTCCGGCCGCAGCACATCTCCAGTCCCTGGCCCCACTTGTCGATGGCTGTGATCAGGTAGGAGACGGCGGCGCTAAAGAGCCGGGTCGCCATCACCTCGTCGAAGGGGTAGTCGCGCATGAGGAGCTGGACTTCGCGGTCCCAGACCTCGGGCTTCACGTAGTCCCGCGGGTCACGGACCTTGGTCTCGACGACTGTCGCCATGCTGTCCTCCGGGATGTCGGGGCCCCGCCCGAAGCGGGGCCACGCCCCAAGCACAGCGCCGGCCGCAACCACCTGGTGGTCAACTTGCACTGGCTGCACGCCATTTGCAGATGCTGCACACGCCGTATACACCCCGCTGAACGGCCCCCTACCGTGGACAGGCAGCCCTGTCGGCCCCTGGCGAGTGGGAGGCCCCATGCGCACCGATCCGCTCTGGAACTCCGGCAAGGTCAGCATGCTCATCGCCCGCCAGGACCCCGGCGGGCTCATACGGATAGGGCGCGAGCACCGGGGTTGGCGGCAGGCAGACCTCGGAGCGCGCGTCGGCTGCTCCGCGTCCACCATCTCCCGGCTGGAACAGCGCCGCAGATACGCGGACCTGGCGCTCATCCGGCACGCCGCCCGGGAGGTTGGTGTGCCGACGCGTGTTCTCACAGCGTCGCTCGGGTTAGCCGGGACGCCAGCCGCTAGAGTCGTGGCGGACGGGCCACGCTGTGCCGAGGAGGACCCCTTGCGTCGCCGCACGTTACTCGCTGCCGCCAGCCTCACGGCCCCCGCCGCTCTTCTGGCCGGCGTTCAGGACGCGCTCGCCAGCACGCCGGATCCCACGGGCTCGCCCATTCCCCTGGCGAGGCGCATCACCGCTGCCCGCGGCTATTTCGACGCCGGTCAGCACAGCAAGCTCCTCAAGACGTTGCCTGGCCTGCTGGCCGACGCGCGCAACGCCGCCCAGAGCCGCCAGGAGGTCGATCTCGCCCGCCTGTCCGCCTGCTACAGCCTGACCTCCCAGGTACTGACGAAGATCGGCAACTACGACCAGTCGCGGCTCAGCGCCGACCGGGCGACCATCTACGCCGACCTGTCCGGCTCGCCCCTCGTCGCCGCGGCAGCGGCCCGGGAGCTGAGCATCGTGCTCCGCCACCAGGACCAACAGGCCGCCGCCCAACGGCACATCCTCGACGCGGTCTCCAGGGTGGAGGGAACCGGGCTGAAGACCGGGGCGCAGGCTTCGGCGTACGCGCAGATGCTGTGCACCACCTCATACACCGCAGCGCGGGCCGGTGACCGAGATCAGGCTCTCACGATGATCCGAGAAGCCACCCGGGCCGCCCGCGACCTCCCGCAGGAGCCGCCCGAGGGCCGGCTGTTCCCCATCACCCCGGCCGCCGTCGACTTGTACGCCGTCGGCGTCCACTGGGCGCTCGGAGATGCGGGCGCCGCCCTCGAATCAGGCCGCGGCCTGCATGCGGCCCAGTTCAAGACGGCCGAGCGCAAGGGACGCATGCACACCGACCTCGGCCGGGCATGGTGGCAGTGGGGCAAGCCGGAGCAGACGGCCGCCGAGCTGCTGTCCGCCCTACGGGTCTCTCCGGGCGAAGTCCGCGACCGACCGGCCATCCGGAAGATCGTCACCGACCTGCGCTCGCGGCACGCTCAGGTACCTGGAGTACGCGAGCTAGCCGCGGCCATCGGTTCGAGTGCCGCCTGACCTATGCCCAGGACCGCAGGCGGGCCGCGATGTCGTACACGTCCACGCGCAGCGCGCGGATTTCATTGACCAGGTCGCGCCACTGCTCGTACGTCGCATCCACCCGCTTGCCGGAAGCTTCCAGGTAGGCGATGGCGACGCCGTAGCCGTAGGCCTCGTTGCGGGCAGGAAGCGGGCGCAGCAGTACGCACTCCTCCAGGAACACGGCGGCCCGCCAGAAGGCGTCCGGATCGGCATGGTCCAGGCGGGGGGTGTTCACCCGGTGCCTGGCCGCCATGCCGACGAGTACGGAGAGGTCGTTGACGGTGAGGTCGGTGCGCAGGATGTCTTCCTGGCGTGCCAGGAGCCATCGGTAGTCGACGAGCAGTTCCACAGGTTCAGGCCGCCCGCGGGGTCCCGTGCGCGGCCGCCGGCGGGAGCCCGCCGAACTCGGCGTCGAAGCGGTCCAGGATGCCGGGCTCGCCGATGACGCGGCGGAACGCAGCCGTGGCCGTGTCGAGCAGCTTCTCGTGCTCCTTCTCCGCGGCCACCTTGGCGAGATAGTCCTTCATGGACATGCCCGCACTGTCGGCCAGAGCCTTCAGCCGGTCCCTGGTGATGTCGTCGATCTTGACGCTGGTGTCTGCCATGGTTCGAGTATGCCGTCTGGCATACCGCTGTGACTACCTCCTGCCAGATATCGCTCTGACCTGCACATTTATTGATCGTTTCATTCCTTCAGGGATCAACCGAAGAGCGGCACGGCGTCCAGCGGGTCCTGCTTGCTGACGTCGATCGCGTGTCCGGCCGGTACGCCGCAGCCCGCCCGGCGCGCGCGGCGAAGGCGCCCGCCAGCGCTTCCTGCATGCGGTCAGGCCCGCGCAGATCGTCACCCTTCTGAGGGAAGGACGCCGGGCAGACCGCAGTGCGCCCTGTACCGGACCGGCGTCCACCGCGAGCTCGGCGACAGCGACAGGGCGCTCCCGTACGCGGCGCGCCTGGATCCCGGGCGCTGCGCACGGCGGGCGCCGGGCCCGCGCGGCGCTCGACGCGGAGGGCGGTGGCTCTGCTGAGTCCTGATCGGCTGTCAGTGGCTCGGCATATGTTCCCTGAATGACTCACCACATGGCCGCGGGGCGGACCCTGGAAGCTGCCGGCTCAGATGCTCGCCAGGCCGTCACGGAGTACGACAACGCCAGCGAGTGGCTGGGCAGAGCCGACGTCACAGCAATCGGACCGCTGGCGGCTGAAGTCTGGGTTTTCGACACAAAGCTGTCGCACGCACTACTGGTCAAGCATCGCTGGCGAGGATGGGTTTCGCCTGGGGGAAAGGTCGACGCAGGTGAGACACCCCGTGAAGGGGCGTCCCGTGAGCTGCTCGAGGAGACAGGCATCAGAGCGGAACTCCTCGCGGAGCCGGCGGCTGTGACCGTTCGCTCCTACCGTCCCGGCTGGTCGGCCACAATGGGCGTGGCTTTCGCGGCAGTCGTTGACCAGACCACACCACTTACCCCAGAAAACGGTCAGCCTGCGGCTTGGTTGCCGTTGGACGAGCAGTGGCAGGGGTACTTCCCCGAGGACCGGCTCCGGATGACGCGGTACGCCGCGTTGCTGGCGCGGAACGAAACCGGGACGTGAGCCGGGTGGCCGCCGACGGCGTCGGCCCGGTGCGCCGCTTGCGTGTCACTCCACCTCGGTGATGAGGCGGACGCGGCCAAAGTCGGTGCTTCGGTGGCGGCGGTGAAGCCGAGCCGGGCGCGGGTTTCGAACGGTGATGCCGGTCTGGGTGGCTGCCTTAGCCCGGGCCGTAAGCGGCTCCGAGGACGGGCGGTGAGGAGGAAGACGTCGGGCACGGTGGGCGAGATTGTCCGGACTGCTTCTCGCCCCCGGACAACTTCGGTGCCCGCCGCGCGGGGAGGGCGCTAACCGGGCGGGACAGTCCGGGCCACTGTGGGGTGGGGTGCGGATCTACGCTGGTCGCCCTGCCTCATGGGGGATGCAGACATGAACGTGTTTGACGGCGGTGACGGCCGGTGCCTGGAGTTGACCAACAGCGACACCGCGGTGTTCGTGGACGTGCTGATGCTCGCCGTGTCCGCGCTGGCTCACGAGCCGTGGGACTTTCGCTTCGCTGCCCTGCTGACGCTCCAGGACCAGAACGTGATGGGGCGTGGGATGGTCGGCTTCGGCCTGGCGGAGCTCGACTGGGGGGACACGCCGCAGGAGGCGGCCGCGGCCAAGGACTTCCTGCTGCGCGTCCTCGATCTGGCGTTGTCCCGCCACCGGTGGGAGGAACTGACGTACGAATCACCTCGGGCCGAGGGGTACCTGCGCACGTACCGGGTGATGGTGGAGGAGTTTGACCCTGCGACCGCGAGGGCCGGCGAGGGCGTCCTGCCCAAGCCGCGGGAGGCCGCGATGGCCTCGTGCGTACGTCACCGGGTGCTGGACGCGCTGCCGTTCTGGGAGGCGTGCGTCTTCTGCACGGCCGGGGTCTGAGGGCCTACGTCCTACGCAACCGGGCCGCGCCCGGGGAAAGGCCGGGACCGGGGACGATCCGCCCCACGCCCGACGGCAGCGGCTTACCGGAACTCACGTCTCGATTTTTATCGCCCGCAGTCGGGCCTCGGCGTCGGCGACGACCCGCCCCGATTCCTCGGTCATTCGTCCCTCCGCGTCAGTGATCGGGCAATTCATGACCATGACGGCGAGGTCGTTGAGTTCCACCATCGCCGCCACCTCTGCGCGCTGACGGGAGTCGTACTGGGCAAAGTCGTCGCAAGCTTCGACCAGCTCGGTGAATGACGGGAGCCGTCTCACCAGCGTGGACCGGAGGTCCTGCAGGACGCGCTGCATGTCCTTGTTGCGCTCGTGCACCGCGGGCGCCGCGTCCTGCGCCTCGCTCATCTTCCTCTCGAGCCGCTCCAGGCCCCGTTGGCCGTCTCTGAGCGTTTGGATCTGCCACTGCGCGATGGCTTTCTGCGCGAGGCTGGCCGAAGTCGTTTCGATCTTGGACAGCACCTTTTGCCGTCGCCGCAGGAGCCGGCCGCTCTCTTTGGTCGGACAGTTCTGCGGCAGACGTGCAAGTGTGCGAAGAAATGCGCAGAACGGCTGTTACCGGAATCCGGCTCCGTTGGTGTCGTGGCGCGCCGGGTGGTGCGCAGGGTGACGCGCGCCGGGAGCGCGAAAGCGCCTTCCGTTGAGGGTTCAACGGGTGGGTGTAGCTGCCAGTGAATGTCAGGGTCACACCCAACTATCCATTGATGTACCGTACATGCGCGCGTTACGGAAATGTCCATAATCGGTAACGCTGAGTCAGGTGCCCCCACTGGCCGGTGTCGGGGGTTCAGAGTTTGGGTCCTCGGCACCGACAGGGGGCCGAGACCCGCACCGCACCCCCGGCTTCATCTGGCTGGTGGTGCATACGATTTGAGGGGACATCACCTATGTCTGCTTCTTCCGCCCGTCGTCTGGCCGCTACCGTTCTCGCGGCCGGTGCCATTGTCTCCGCCGTCACCCTCCCCGCCGTGGCCCAGGACCGTGACGGTGACCGGCAGCAGCGCTCGCGCGTCGAGATCAGCGCCGTCCAGGCTGACAGCCCCGGCTTCGACAACGGCTCGAACCGGTCGCTGAACCGTGAGTGGATCGAGATCACCAACAACCACCGGCGTGCGGTGAACCTGGACGGCTGGACCCTGCGTGACCGTGACGGAAACCGCTACCGCTTCGACCATGTCCGCCTCGCCGGCCGCGCAACGGTGCGTGTCCACACCGGTGTCGGCCGCGACACCCGTACCGACCTCTACCAGGACCGCGACCACTACGTGTGGGACAACCGCTCCGACACCGCGACCCTGCGCAACGACCACCGCCGCGTCGTGGACACCGAGTCCTGGGGCCGCGGCGGCCACCACCACCGCTAACCACACCGCCCGCACCTGACCACGGGCACCCACCGGGGCGGCGCGCCAACGGCGCGCCGCCCCCTCGCGGCCCGCGGTCGCCGGACCGCCTCAGGGCGCCTGCCGACGGGACCCGGCGCACTGGTCGCTCTAGGCCGAGCCGGCCGGACGGCAGGACACGAGGTGTGCCGCGGGAAGCGCTCGAGGGCCACCACTCGTCGCAAAAAACCGCCCCGGGCCGGGCGCACAGCAGCCGGCGTAGGCAACTGCGCTCACCGGCACAACGAATGTGCACGATCAGGTACGTGAAGCGGAATTCAGAAGCTCGCCGTGTCGGCATTTCTGCTGCTCATCAACAGGGGGACCTCACCTTGCGCACCACCCATGCCGCCATTGCCGCTGCGATCACGGTCGGATCGCTGGCCGTACTGACCGCGAGCCCGGTTCAGGCCGCCGAATACTCCTCCGCACTGAAGGTCCGCGCCGTCCAGTACGACGCCCCGGGCCGCGACTCCAACAGCTGCTCCTCCGGCAACACCCGCGAGGAGTACCTGACGGTCAAGAACTACTCGTCGTCCGCGACTGTGAACCTCAAGGGTTACGTCGTCAAGGACGCGACCGGAAACCGCTTCGCCTTCACGGCGAACCATTACCTGCAGCCCGGTGACTCGGTGAAGCTCCGGGGCGGCCACGGCACAGACTCCGACGCCAACAACGTCGTCTACCGCGACAACTGCAACTTCATGTGGAACAACGACCGCGACACGATCTACCTCTACAAGCCCTCCGGCAGCCGCGCGGACGTCCACTCCTACAGCAAGAGCGGCAACGACCGCGACGGCAACGGCTACATCACCTTCCACTAACCCCGCCGCACCCGCTTACGCTCCCCTCGCCCGGTGGCGAGGGGCGCGTAGGCACGTCACTGCGGGAGGGCGTCGCCCGGCCCGGTCGCAGCGGAGTCCCCGCAGCGGCCGCCTACCGGGGCGAGCAGCAGCGCCTGGCTGAACAGAAGGACGCGAACGTGAGGCCCCCTGGTGTGCGCCGAGCGCGGTACGAAGTTCACCGAAGGTTGCTGGACGGCCGTCCAATCCACCCATTGGGGGCAGTGGACCGAACACCTCACCAGCAGCTGTGACGTGTGCAAAAGCCGGGCCGTTAAACACCGCAGGCCTCCCTGAGCGGGGCCGAACGCGTCGGCTGCAGCGCAGCAGGAGGCGCATGGCATGCCGAAGGCCGCCGGGCGGATGCTCGCACTTCCGCACCTGACCCGGCGAGGGATCATCGGGCTACGACGCTCCTACATCATTGAGCCGGGGCATCGGATGTCCGCGTACACGCGGGCCTTCACCCCAGGCGCTCCGGGCTCGCGGCGTACCGGGGTGATGCCGGAGGTGGCCCACGCCTCGCCTAGGCCGGCCATGACAGCGTGGACGGTTGCCTCGTCGGCGGCGCGTGATGTCCAGGACGACGAGGCCGGGCTCATTAATGTGCTGTTCGTCGATCTTCTCCATGTTTCTGGCGACGCTGCCCTGGCACCCCGTGGTTCGCCGGTTGCCCATATCCCACCCGTTTGTGTCGTCCGTGCCTGCCTGCCTGTGCGGCGAGTCGGCGTGTGCCCGGATGGATCCTGAGCGCCTGGCTTGGGGACGCCTCGCCCACCAGGGAGCTGGGTTGGGGGACAGCGGCATCGTTTCTGCGGTGAACCGCACCACCCGGGCGAGTGAGTAGCCGGGCAGCCTCGCCCGTCCGCTAAGCGCGCACCGCTATCCATGTGTTCGTGATCAATAACCTGAAGCGCGCCGTGACGGCCGCAGCACTCGCCTTCCTTCCCGTGACCCTCTCTCCGCCGGCGCATGCAGCCGAGACCCTTCCTCTCAGCGCCGCTGTTCACCAGCTCAACCTCGCCGATGAATCCCGCGAGGGGTACACGCGCGACAAGTTCCGCCACTGGAACTCCGGACAGAACCCCACGGACGGCTGCAACACCCGCAACGAGGTGCTGATCGCGGAGGCGGTCGAGCCCCCAGCGGTCGGCCCCGGGTGCAAGCTGACCGGCGGCACCTGGTGGTCGTACTACGACGCCACGACCGTGTCCGGTCCCTCCGGGCTCGACATCGACCACATGGTGCCCCTTGCCGAGGCCTGGGATTCCGGCGCATCGGCTTGGACCGCGAAGCGGCGCGAGGCGTACGCCAACGACCTGGGCGCCCCTACCTCGCTGGTCGGCGTCACCGCCCGTTCGAACCGCAGCAAGTCCGACCAGGACCCCGGCACGTGGATGCCGCCCGCCGGCGAAGTCCACTGCCAGTACGCCGCGGAATGGACCGCGACCAAGCTCCGCTGGGACCTGGCCATCGACCCGCAGGAACAGGCTGAGCTGCTCGACTTGGCCGAGCAGTGCCCGACCACGGAGGTCCACTTCGACCGGGTCCCGTAGGAGGAATGCGCACCACCCCTGGCTGGCTTCCGGCACAAGGGACGGGCGGCGCAGCAGATCAACGGGCCCCCTTCCGTCGCGCCGGCTCTGTCGGATCTGCCATCTCCCTACCGCCGGACAGCGGCTAGCCGTGCGGGTCGACAGGGGCTTTCACGTTCCCTACGTGCTGAGTTGCACAAGCGGACCGTGCCCCCGGCGTCTGCCAGGGGGCACGTCCGTTCACCTCGATGTCGGTGAAGGAAGCCTCACCACGGGCATGGTGCCCGGCGGGATCGGGCTGGTGACTGGAGCGTCGAAAGCGGGTAAGAAGACGTGCAGCATCCGCGCTGCGCGCCTGCGCCATGTCCGCGCAGGCCTACCGGTGACGGACCTCAGCGGCATGTCGGCGCCGCCCGCATCCCGCCGTGCCTCCTCGACGCGATCACGCTGCGGCATGTCAGCAGGGGCGGGGGCGGGCAACCCCCGCCGGTGGGCGTCGGCCCGAGTCCAGGCCTGCTCCCAGGCCATGGCTTTGGGCGTGCCTGGCTGCACACCTCCGCATACCCGCACGAACACCATGAGCAGATTCTTGGAGGGCATGCGCTTGCCGGAGAGGACGGCACCGAGGGTGCTGCGCGGCAGCAGACCCAGACCGGCGGCCTGGTCGAGCTCACGCAGCGATCTGTTCCCGTGGGAGAACCGCATCGCGCGCATGGCGTCCAGCAGTTCGATGGGCTCGCCGATGAACTCCGGTGCGAGCACGGGACGACGTCGGGCGGCCGGGCTGCCCGGCGCTGCTGTAGCGGTCTCGGCCTTCTTCCACAGCCGCTCAGCCTGCCGTTCGTCCGCGCCGCACATGCGTACGTACGACTCGACGACCTGCCACGCGGGCAGCTTGCGTCCCCGATCGGCATAGTAGAACCGCAGGTGGGGGACTGGATGATGAGGATCGGTTGTTGCCTTCGCAGCCATCTGGCGGTAGCTCAACCCCGAGAGCTGGCGCCGTGACCGAAGCCACTGCGCCAGCTCGATAACGGGGGCGGGCGTCGCCAGGGCGCTGGTGTTGCACCCCATGCCGCCGCCCCTTATGCCACGCGGCCGGTGAAGATCGCCACTGTACGGCGCAGGAGCTCGACGGCCACCAGGCCGCCGACCACCAGTGTCGCGATGATCGCCTCCAAAGGCTGCCCGGTGACCGCCAGGGCGGCGGTCAGGAGCAGGACCACGATGATGACGACGACGGCCGGGGCCGGCAGCTGAACGCTGCCAGCCTCCGCCGGGCCGCCGCCCTGCACGCATGCGTGCTTGGGGCCGCGCCTCTTCTTCATTTGTGATCTCCTCGATCGTTGCTACTCGACTCGAGGCTCCGTATACGACGATCCTCCAGCCTTGCAGGGCTGGAGGATCCGGAACCTCAGTGCACAGCTTTCTGCCCGCCGCTGAAAGGAGTAAAGAGTGCACGAACCCGGCTGTTTCATCTCGTCCCAGTTGCCCTTGCCGACCTGAACGGGCAACAGCCCAGGTCAGTCGGCGTAGGCGCGCACTGGCGTTTCCCTGGTCGAGTGAAGGGTCCAACTCCCGCACGGCTTAGGCCCCTTGTTCGGGACGGATGAAACGAACAGGATCTGGGGACAACCGCAGCAGGACGCCAGAGCCGGAGGCGGACCCGGGCCTTGCTGCACACAAACGCCGTGAGAGAGCTGAAGGAGGGACCTGACATGGAAGACACGCCAAGGTTCGTGGCAGATTCCCACCTCATGCTGGTCAGCGTCGACGCGCGGTCATACACACAGCGTGCGGCGCACACCCGGCGCCACCAAACCGCACTCCTTCTCCGCGTGCTCTTCGAGGCATGTCGGGACGCTGGCTTGCGGGAGCCCACCGATGCCGGGCCCGTCCGGGAAGTGCTTGCCGGCTCCCGGAAGCCCGCGAAACGGAACTCCGCGCCTTTCGACCGCAGGCTCTCCTGGGGCGACAACGCCATCGCCATCGCCATCGCCGTCGTGGGGCTCGGCAGGTTCTGGAACCCCAATCCTCGGGACAGTTGGCGGGATTCCGGCGAGGGTGAAGAGGACAGCATGCTTCCCCCTGTGGTTCGCCAGCTCCTCTCAGTTGCCGAGCTGCGCCCGCACACCGGCGCGCCTTTGGGTCGCAGCCGTGGGCTCACGGCGGCGGTGGAGATCGTGGCTGCCACTGTGGGGCAAGGGCGGGGGGGCGACGACTGGAAGCGCCGTCTCGCCAGGCGTTTCGCCGGCGCCGCCACACCCGGCACGGTCCGGACGCTCAGGACAGGGGGCAGCGGGCCGCAGCCTCCGGGGCAGCGGTGTGCTGCCGTCGCAGACGCCGATGCATCCCCCTCTGCCGAGATCCGATCCGCTGACCACGGGGCGGGGTGGTGGGCGTCCTCGGCGCTGTCGCCGGACAAGAGGGCTCCGTGCCGTGCGGTCTCTGCTGCTCGCAACCAACTGACGCCACGCGTGGTGCATAAGGCCGCTGGCCGATGCCACCGCACCCACGAACTCGGTCAGGGGGCGGCCTTCGTGCACCGGAGTGGGAGTGCGGAGATGCCCACGGCCGGGGCCTGGCTTGGGAACTCCGTTGCCCGCATCGGCACCGAACCGGCCGCCGGCGTCGTGCGGACGCCATCCCTTGCCCGTGCTCAGTCTCCGCCGGTGCCTCAGGCGGCCAGCCTCACACCGGCGCCTTGGCCCAACGAGCCGGCGGCCGCGGCGATTCATCGCTCCACCGGTCGTTGCCTGCGCCAGTGCTGTTCGGCACGGACGGCCGAGGGGCGGCAGGCTCGCGTGCAGGCTGTGCACCGGCCTGCCCAGTCGATACGGCCGTATCGCTCGAAGGCCGGTGTGCTGCCCCTTGCTGCCCTAGAGCCTGGTCGCCTGCTGCTGCGGTGTCCTTTGTCGACCTGGCTCTGACGGATCGCGTAAACCTTTCTCCTGCCGCTGACCTGCGCGGCTTCTGATCGCGGTCTCCCCGGCCGTTGCTACTCGACACAAACAGGGGAACCGGGCATGCCTCGTTGCAGCGAAGTGTGCCCACAGGCGACGCAATGTCGCCACGCAACTTCCGGCGGTTTCCCGGCCCACGGCCCACCGTGCGCCAGGAAACCGCCGGAAGTCCGTGCTCCACCGTTCGATCCCTATGACGTGCTGGCGGGCTCCGGGAGGGTGTTGCCCACCGCGCCTGCACCGTGGTGCCAACGTTGCACGGCAACACATTGGCAACGGGCTGCATGGGGCGCCGGTCTGATCTGCTCGGACAACGGTGCCGCAGTGCGCCGGGGCCCGCCGCAAGGCCGGTTTTCGTTGCCATCCTGGGGCGGCCGCCGCAGCCATGCCACCTGCAAGGCTGCGCAAGTCGATTTGCGCAGACCCCAGAGCCCCTCAACTCCTCTCCAGAGGCGGGCAAGGAACAGACCGTTTCGGTGCCAAGATCACGACCGGCGTTCAAAGCCTTGAGGCCACGTCAAATGTCAGCCGGCACGGAGCTGTCATGCGGCTCCACACCGACGATGAGCTCACCACGGCCGGTGTCGGCCGCGAGCGAGGCATTCCAGATCCGCTCCTCCCATTCCGCAGGCCATCCGGTCGCGGCATCCCACCGGATGCCGTCGAGCTGAACACCATCCAGCTCCACGCAACGCAGATCTGCTCCCCGGAAATCGGTACTGGCCTCCTCCACCGCGCTCACAGCCTGAGCCAGCGACGCCGCTTCCCGGCGGGTCAGGTCCAGATCGTCGGCCAGGTCCGGCGAGCCCCGTGCCTCTCGTCAGCGACGGCGGGGCCAGCGACGCCCCTACGATGTTCGCCGAACTGGCAAGGCGTGGCGTGACCCTTGGACCCGCGACGGTGGCCGACACCATCGAGCAGAGCATGAGCACCGTGGCGGAACGCCTCGGCATCCAGGTGCGCTCTGCCTGGCGGTACTTCGACGCCGCAGCGCTCGCCGAGCGTCTCGCGCAAAGTGATCGCGACGCCCAGGACAGCGGCGACTCGGAACAGGTCGGGCAGGCCCCCCTTCCGCCACTGGACAATCCCGAGCTGGCGCTGATCCTCGCCGGCGTGCCGGACGCCCTGGCCCGCAGCGGAGGCGACCTGTACAGGCGCGCATGCGCGTGCTCTCCGAACTGCAGCCAAACATCACCAAGTGGTTCGACCGGGACGTGTGGACCGCCGCGCTCAACGACAGCGGGTTCACCGTCACCCACCGCTAACGAGGAGTCTTCGCCCAGAGCGTCCAGGATCCTCGCCTCATGCACGTTGTCCGCAGCCGTGCGACGGATCGTAGGACCGGGCCCGGTACGGTCTTGATTGGATCAACGCTCCGTGACACCGGATCGGGCTGTCGGTGGACAATCCACGTGCACCGATGATCAAGTCGGGGAACACTGTGCCGATGAGCTTCGCAGCCTCCCAGACATCGCAGGAACGAGCTCTTCGGCATGTCGCGGAACTGGCGTCGGGCCCTGCGATGGACCTGGCGCTGCGGGTGACCCTCAACTTCCACCCGGACCGTCTGCTGCACGGCAAGCCGATCCTGGACGCCATGGCCGAGGACGGCGTCTACCGCTCGCAGTTCGTCACGGGAACCAGCAACGGCGGACTGACCGCGTATCCAGGCGGCGACCGGTGGCGCTGGGAGAGCCGGATCTTCGACGGGGCGTACGACGAAGCGACCGCTCATGAGCGGCCCGTCTACGGGGCGTTGAACTTCCGTCGCAAGCCGGTCGGCGGGGCGCCGCGGTTCGGCTCCGCCCACTTCCGGCTGGCTGCCGAGACGCGGGAGCGGACCACGTTCTGCTACCCGGACAGTTTCCTTGAACCTTCGGATTTCGGTGTCGCGGCCCGCATGGGGCTCCTCGAGCTTGCCCTCGCCGATCGTCAGGACGAGCTTGACGATTACATCGAGGCGCAGGTGCACGGCCCGGTCCGGCTGCACCACCATGTGGAGGCGCTGGTTCTGGACCCCTGCTACCGAGGCACGACGGTCGAGGCCGCGGCTCTGCGTCTTGGCTGCCCAGTGGAGTGGCACCCCGGTTTCCGACTCGAGGTTGAAGAACTCCGACGTCACCCCTGCTACCGCGGCCAGGAATACGTGGACTTGGGCACGCACATCGGGGTCGACGGCGTGCTCGATCCTCGGATCGTCGGAGATGCTGCACGTGCCGGCCGCTATGACCCCCAGGCGGTCAAGAAGGTGTGGCACTACCTGGCGCGCTTTGGGGCGTCCTGGAAGGCCACTGACAGACCGGTGACTCCGGCACCGATGGAGGGGGCTGTACTCGATGGCCCTCGTTGAGGGGCTGGTGCCGGAGCGGCTGTGGAGGTTGTTCCGGGCTGTGAGAGGCTCGGTGTCCTGACAGCGGTCGTTCGTCACGAGGTCGCGCTCGCGGACTCGACACTCACCACGGTGGCCGCACCCCTCGCGTTGCATCCTGCGTTGAAGGCCATCGCGGGTGGCCAGGACTGAACAGCCAGCACGCCGACACACCGGGCGGCGGCGGCGCTGTGGCTCGGTCTTGGCGGACTCCCACCTGACCGTGGCGGGCGCACCTTCAGCACCGAGGCCGCCGGATCGACCGTCAGGCCATGCGCAGGCGCGTTGTCGGCGCGCGCTGAGGTCACAGACTGAAAACGACGGTCATGGACAACGCAGAACACGATTCCATCGGGGGAGCGGGACGGCGGGCGCAGCGCCAGCGGGCGCGGCTTGCCCTGGCGGGCCGGGCGAAAGACGCATCCGACCTCGCGCTGCTTCTCGACATGCTCGCGCAGGGTCCAGAGCTCGACGGGGATGCACATGCCAGCTGGGCGGGGACGGATCTGTCGGGGTTCAACGACGCTCTCTGAGGTGGGACCGCCGCGCCCGTGCGGTCCCCGACGTCACGCCGGGGTGGAGCGAACGTGTGCCCGCCCGGCTGGCTCGAACAGTGGTTCCTCGGCGCGGAGTGGTCATCTGCCCGTCAGCCCAGTAGAGCGGCCTCACGCCGCCCCTATTGGGCTGCTGGACAGGGGAAACGCGGTCATGGTCGGAACCGGGAGCCCCGCACGCGCCCGAACCTGCGCTTGTACAGCCCGGCCGACGCACCGGCCGTGCTGCGTGTGATCGAAGCGGACCGGCTCCTCGGCCAGCCCCGCATCACCCCGGCCATGCTGAGCGAGGCGCTGGAAGGCCGCTCGCCAGTGGATGCCGGTTGGTGGGCCGAGCTGAACAGGCCGGTGACCCAGGTGGCCGTGAACGGGGCCGGAGCCGTCGTGGGCGTCGTGTCGTACGCGGTGCGTGCGAAGGACGGCACGGGACAGCTCCTGTGGCTCCACTGCCGCGAGGACCAGGCGATGGCCGACGCGTTGATCTGCCACGCCGTCACCGCGCTGCCTGTTCGGCGGGTGGAGGCGTTCCAGTTCGCTTCGGCCCTGTCGCTCGGCCTGGAGGCTCTCCCTGTCGGCCACCGCCCCGCCACGGTCCGGGCGCTGCAGCGGGCCGGGTTCACGGGTCAGCGGCTCTGGCGGTACATGCGTGCTGATCTGCCCGCCCCCACGCTGCCACGGCTGCCGCACGTGCACATGGGCCCCGAGCGGAGCCCAAGTCTCGCCGCAAGCGTGATCACGCCTGAGCACAGCAAGGCCCCGGGGCGGGCTGTTCCGTCACCAGCAGATTGCCAGCCAGCCACCCCGGGGCACCCACAGCCTGCCCAACTATGGACACCCCATGCAATGTCCTCCCGCCCCCTCGGTCTGACTCAGTTGCACTCCGCCCGCCCGGCTGGGCGGCGTACCGTGGCCACAGAGCTAAGGAGGCACTCGTGGACGCCACTCTCAAGACGGTCATCGGCGGCACCCTGGTGGAGCTGCCCGGCACCATCGCCACCATCCGCGCCACCACGCCCCCCGACCAGGCTGAGGCGTTCGACCGCGAGATCGAGCACGTCCCCGCCGCCGACCTCCCCACCGCCCTCGTCCGCTGGGCCCTGGCCGGCACCACCGCCGACGAGGAAGATAACGCCCTCTTCGAGTGCCTGGCCCGCGGCGAGGACATCGGCGCCGTCCCCGCCGACACCGACCGGCCGGAGGTGGCGTGAGCCGCTACCGCATCCAATACGCACCGCCCGCAGACCAAGCCCGCAGCGCCATGGAACCGGCGCTGCGGGCTCGTTTCGATACCGCCATGCAACGCCTCGCGGCAGACCCGTACGCGCAGGGATCCGCCCCCGTCAAGGCTGATGCGGACCGGCGTGAAGCGGTCGTCGCCGGCGTCGTCATCCGCTACTACGTGAGCCCGCCGGTCCTGACTGTCACCGTTGTCCGGGTCGTCTACATCTGACCCCGCACCCCAAAGAGAGCCCGCGTCCACCCCTGCTGCAGGGGTGGACGCGGGCTCTTTCGCGTACTGGAGTCGTTGCTGCTCCGGACCCCCAGTGGAGCTCTCCGGCGCGAGTTATTACTCAGTAATAGCTCGCGGCGAGTGGGGGCGATCCACGGAGCCGCTATTACTGAGTAATAACGGCGGAGCGGTCGGCGTGCGGTGGTGCGCTCCAGGAGCAGCTCAGCGAGCTGCGCCAGCGGGGGCGCCCCAGGACTCGGCAACCGGGAACAGCTCCCAGACTTGCGCCTGTGTGACTGAGCGCGCTACTTGGCCAGGCCGGCCAAGTAGCGCGCTCAGGATTTTGTGCCGCCACTCGCTCCGCAGGAAGCGGCTTTCAGAGCGGTCTGGTCCGGATGATGACGCTTATGGAAGGGGAGGCGGTCGGCGCACCTCGCCTACCCCACGGCGACGTAATCCCCGGTCGACGACTTCGCTCCGGTGGTGGAGTTCCCGTAGTACGTCCACCGCCACGTCCCCGGCACGGTGGCCTTCACCGTGGTCCTGAGCGCTCCCGTGCTGCTCGACGTCGCCTTCTTGACCGTCGTGTACGAGGAGGCGCCCGCTGCCTTGAACTGCAGGCTCACCGTGCGGCCCGCGTACCCCTGGTACGTGTGGGTGTCCCAGTTCGCCCGTGTGACCAGCCCGGTAACGGTGATCGTCTTCCCTGTGGCGACCGGCTCCGGCGAGGCGTTGACAGTGACGCGTGCGGCACGTTTGACCTGCAACGGGAGGTTCTCGTCGTCGGTGTCGTGGGCGTCACCGGCGAGAAAGACCCGAGCAGCGGTTCCCCAGGTGCCGGCATCCTCGTTGCCGCCAAGGTTCCGCGGGTCGATGTACAGCCGTTCCACGAAGTCGCAGATTCCGTTTTCCCTGTCCACGACCTTGCAGTCGCTGGACTCGATGGCACTGTGCAGCGTTTCCCCCGTGTCGGGATTCCCCCGGTAGGGGAACACCGTCGGCCCGAAGTCGTATCTGAGCCTGGTCGTCATCCGGAAGACCGCTTGCACCTTGACCTCTTCCTTGACCCCGATCACGATCGGCTTCCCGCCGTTCACCGCGACCCGGGTGAAGGAGACCCCGCCCTCCGCCGCCCCAGCCGGCACCGCGGCCACCCCTGTGAACACGGCGGCCGCCGCACCGGCCACCACCGTTCTCCACATCGTCTTCCCCCTCATCGAGCCCGCCCGTTCCCCTGCAGCCTGGGCCGAGCGCATAGGCGCACCGGCCGGAGGTCCCTCCTCGCGGCTGACTGTGGGACAGGTGAGGGCGGTGCGCGGTTGTACGCGGACCGGCAACGATTTGATCACCACGGCATCGCCATGGTCTGGCTCCCGGGAGGGGGCCCCGATGGCTGCACGGAGGTTCCGGTGATCAGCCTTCCGCGTGCCTGCCTCCGCAACGGAACAGCTACGCCCGGTTGGTGCATTCGCCGCCGGGTCGCCGCTGTTCTGCCTCCGCGCAAGAACTGAGCGCCAGAGTGGCCAACTGTGACTGACCGCCCAACTTGGCCCGCTCGGCCAACTACAACGCTCAACTCCAGACGGACGCGGACATGGCGTCGAGGTGCCAGCATCTACCGCGCACTCGGCGGCACTCCTGGCCGTGGGGCCGCGGCCCTCCTCGCCAGGTCGAACGTCACTGGTCGCCGGAGCGGCGGGGTGCTGTCATGGGTAGGGGAGACTGCGTGGACGAGCCGGCAGGGCCGCGGAGGCCGGCGCGCCGCGAGTCGTCGGCCCGGGCGGTCCGACTGCGGCCGCCCCGTCGCACAGCGGAGGAGGCCAAAGCCATGCTGCACCGCCGCACGGTCGGTGACGTGATGACCGAGGAGGTCGTCACCCTCCGCCCCGACACACCGTTCCAGGAGGTCGCCGCCCTGCTGGACGCGAACGACATCGCCTCGGCCCCGGTCGTCGACGACGACGGCGCCCCCGTCGGCGTCGTGTCCGCATCCGACGTGCTGCGGCACGAGACCGGCATGCCCGATCCGCAGGGGCAGGACGGGAACGACGAGCGCGCCTGGGGCAAGGTCCGGGCCCGGACCGCGGACGCGCTCATGAGCAGCCCCGTCTTCACCGCCCGCGCCGACTGGACGATCCCCCGGGCCGCGCGGGAACTCCGCAGGCGGCACGTCAAGCAGCTGCCGGTGGTCGGCGACGACGGGCTCCTCACCGGCATCGTCAGCCGCAGCGACCTGCTCGACGCCTTCATCCGCTCCGACGCCGAGATCCGCGGCGAGGTCGAGCAGGACGTCCTGGGGCGCATCCTCGGCCTGGACGAGGGCACCGTCGCAGTCGAGGTCCGGAACGGGGCCGTCACCCTGCGGGGCCACGTCCCGGAACCGCGTCTCGTCCCGGTGATCGTGGGCCTCTGCCAGGGCATGGACGGTGTCGTCGCCGTGGACGCCCACCTCGCCGCCGCCCGGGCGGGCTAGGTCGGGGGCTACCCTGCGCGCCAACTAAAGCGCTAACGCTGGCCAACTAGGACGCTAATTGGCCAAGTAGAGCGCTCAGTCACAACAGTGTGACCGAGAACTTTAGTTGGCGACTCATGGACTGAGCCGTGCAGGTCAGAAGCACGTGGAGAATTCTTGTCGGCGAATCTTGAGAGGGATAGTTGGCGAATCTCGGCGGTGGATGCTCACTGTCCGTGAGTGTCGTGGCGAGGTGGTCCGACGTCGGCAGGAGTGGCTGGGGCCAGCGTGTTGCTGCCGACGGCTTGGCTCCGGGTGGCCTCGATGAGCGTTGAGCGGGACGCGATCACTGTGATGTGAGCGGTTTGCCGGCTCATCAGTAAACGTGGACGTACTGATTGAGGACGTTGATCGAAGGCGACGGATGGCTCTCAGTGGTGCCGTTGGGGTGCACCCAACGCGACAAATGTGTCGTAGGCGTGGGAGCCACTTGGGTGTACCGAGGTAACGATCACTCCGCTGATCTGGGGTTTTTGTGCTGGTTGGCATTGAAGCGCGCTTTCTTCTGACGATTCCCACACGTGTTCATGTCACACCATTTGCGGGTGCGGCTTTGGCTGGTGTCGAAGAAGGCGGCTTGGCAGGTCGGTGAGGCGCACAAGGCCAGTTTTCCGTCTCGTTCGCCCGAGATGATGCTAATCGCGTCGGTGGCGATCACGCTGAGGGCATCTTCCACGCAGGAAGCCGAGCTGAGCCGCCATTGCCGCTTGCCCTCGGGCGTCAGGATGGCCGCAGCCCGACCCTCGGCGCTGCGGTCATTGATGACGTGGACAGCAGACGCAGGGAGGGCGTCCTGGACCGCGGCCGCTGTCGCGGCGGCGTGAATCGACTCCCTCAGTTCCCGGGCGAGGTCGAGCTGGGCAGTGGTGCAGGAGTCCACGGCGAGGCCGTACACGGCCAGCCAGTCGACGAGTCGCTGCGGCGTGGGAATGCGCTCGACGGCGTCGCCATGTCGCTCCGACAGAGTCCCCGTGAAGCTGGTCGCCAGCACCGAACCGAGGCGGAAGTCAGGGAAGCCAGCACGCATGGAACCACCTTAGCTGGTTGCGGCGTGGCTCGAAGAACTGTTAGAACCGTCTTAGCCGGTTCCGCGAAGCCAGGAGGTCTCATGCCCCGTCCCACCAGCGACGTGCAAGCATTCGAAGCCCGCGCCACTGACGCTGACCTCGACGATCTGCGCGCGCGACTGGCCGCGGCGCGGCTACCGGAAGCTGAGACGGTCCATGGCGCCGGGCCCGGCTCTCGCCGATGGGAGCAGGGCGTTCCTCTCGCCGACCTCGTCGATGTCGTGAACTACTGGCGCACCGGGTACAACTGGCGGTCGTTCGAAGAGCGCCTCGACCGGATCGGCCAGTTCCGCACGACCATTGATGGTCTAGGAATCCACTTCCTGCACCGCCGGTCCGCGCGCGCGGATGCCACGCCTCTGATCTTGACGCACGGCTGGCCGGGCAGCATTGCTGAGTTCACCGATGTAGTGGAGGAGTTGGCGGATCCGAAGGATGCGGACGCGCCGGCGTTCCACGTCGTGGTCCCGTCGCTGCCGGGCTTCGGATACAGCGACAAGCCGGCCACCACCGGGTGGGGAACCGAAAAGATCGCGGCCGCATGGGTTGAACTGATGGGAAGGCTCGGCTACAGCAAGTTCGTAGCCCACGGCGGCGACTGGGGAGGCAATATCACCACGGTCCTCGGTGGCAGGTTCCCGGCGCACGTTCTCGGCATCCACACCACGTTCGCGGAGGCGCCGCCCGGGTTGACGACGGACGGGCTGACGGCGGTCGAGCGCAAGTGGACCGAGGAAACCCGCGATTTCTGGCACCACCGCGCGGCGTACGCGAAGCAGCAGGCGACCCGGCCGCAGACCATCGGCTACTCGCTCGTCGACTCACCGGTCGGGCTTCTTGCCTGGATCCTTGACAAGTTCGCCGAGTGGTCAGACACCGAGGACAGCCCGTTCGAGACGATTTCCAGGGACCGCATTCTTGACGACGTCACCCTGTATTGGCTGACGCGGACCGGAGCATCGTCGGCCCGCATTTACTACGAAAGCCACAACTCGCTCGATCCCGAACTCCGGGTCGACGTCCCGTCAGCGATCACTATGTACCCCCGCGACATCGAGAAGAGTCCGCGCACCTGGGCACAGGAGCGGTACCGACAGATCGTCCGATGGAGGTCACCCGAAACCGGGGGACATTTCCCGTCGCTGGAGGTCCCCGAGTATTTTGTCAAAGACCTACAAGAGGGCCTCGCGGCAGTGCTGGCCGCTAAGTCTGGCGGTTGCTGACGATCAATGTGGCGGTGCTGCTCGCGGTCATCGTCTTCTTCCGGCTGCGCCGCCGTACGCAGGCCCGCAGCCGGAACGAGGAGAGGACAACTGCCGTCCTCATCCTGGCGCTGGGGGTTCTGCTCGCTCCCACCCCGGTCGGCCAGGGAATCCAGGACATCCTGGGGCAGCTGGCGAGCGGCGTCACACAGGCCAGCCGATGAGCCCCCGCGCACGCAAGAGGCGGGCGACCACGGCCAGGCGCCCGCCGGTGCGGCGGCGTACCCGCAGGCCGGGCAAGCGGCGACAGCGTGCGGACGACCGGCTGATCGCGTTCCTTGTCGCCGCGGCCCTGGCCGTTGCCCTGGTGGTGGCGGTCGTCAACTGGCTGCTCGCCCACTGGTGGATCCTCATCGTCCTTGCCGCGCTCGCGGTGCTGGCCGGCAGCGGCTGGCTCTACCACCAGCAGCAGAAAGCGCGGTGGGAAGCGGTACGCGCACAGGGCCTGCGCTACGAGCTGTCCCAGCTGGACGCCCTGCACCACTCGCGGTTCGAGGACGCGGTGCGGGACCTGATGCGCCGTGACGGCTGCCCAGACGCGGTCCGTGTCGGGGGCGGCGGGGACCTGGGCGCTGACGTGAAGGCCACCGATCCCCATGGGCGGCGCTGGGTGATCCAGTGCAAGCACCGCCACAACGGCCTCGCCGGCTCCCCGGTGGGCACACCGGACCTTCAGGTCCTCAACGGAACCGCCCGCCAGGTCCACGGCGCCGACATCGCGGTGCTCGTGACGAACGGCCGGGTGACCGCGCCCGCCGTGGCCTTCGCCAAGCAGCAGCGTCTCCATGTGGTCGACCGCCACACCCTTGCCGTGTGGGCGTCCGGCTCACGCCCTGTGTGGGAGCTCCTGCGGGCCGTCCCTTCTTCGCAAAGACCCCTCTCAGGGAAGTAGTCGCCGCGCCGCGCACCCCTTGACCAGCGACGTGACCTGCGGTTCCGTCACGTCCGCGCGGGACGACAAAGCGCCTCGTAGGACGCCTCGTAGGGCGCTCTGTACGGCGCACCCTACGAGGCCTCCTATCCGGCCGGGGGCTCTGGCATGGCAGTCACCGTACAATCGAACGGGTGTCCGATGAACCGTCGCGGGTGGAGCTGCTCCGCTTCTTGGAGCGTGTCCAGCTCCAGCAGCTCGACCAGACCCGGCGCTGGCTCCGACAGGAAGAGCAGCGCCAGGCCGAGCTCGCTGCTCGTCGGCCTCCGCCACCGCCTCCGGACTGGGTGATCCAGCTCGGCATCGGCGAAGGCCGCCCGCCCATGGCCGTACACGTCGGCGGATGCGGCCTCGGCGGCGGACGCACCCGGGCGATCGACCGCGCCCAGGCCCTGCGCGCACTCGCGGACGGCATCAACCCCTGCCCGGTGTGCAAGCCCGACCGGGACCTCGGCTATCTCGGCTGACTACGCCGATCGAGACCTGCGGCAGCGGCTGCCCAGTGGCGTTCAGGTGAGCCGAGGCGTGGCGGCCCGCGCAGCGCCGGACTGGTGCGACAGTCTGCGCTGCGTAGGCATGCAGGCGCGTAAGCCCCCGGCGTGGCCGTCACAATCCGCTCGGGGGCTTATGACTCGGCCGTCGTTGGCCAGCCGTGGTGACGCTCGGATACCGCGAGAAGATCCCGGTTGCTCAGGGAACCAGGTCGCGGGCGTCGGTGCTCGTGGCCTGCCGGCCCGGTTTGGAGAGCCTCAGTGGTCGCACAGCTCTTGAGCTTCGGCGGATGCCGCAGCGGCCTCAACCCGGTGCTCGAGCTCCGGAACAACCGCAGCCACCAGCTCCTCCACCGCCTGGCTTTGTTCATGAGTTGCGACAGCAGTTGTTCAGCTCTCTGGGAGGCACTCGAACTCCGCCATGTTCGATGTTCAAGAGAAACGACAGCACCCGCCCAAGGCAATCGACGACCTACTAGAGGCTCCAGCGGTGCAGGTGTTCGTGACCGGCCGGGCATGTGGTGCGGAGGGCCGAAGGTGTTCAGGAGTGCGTGCGGCGCGGCGGTATTCGATCACGGACCGGCAGAGGAGACGATAGGGCGGGAGGTGTATTCCATGGGTGAGTACGTCGAAGCCAACGGAACCAGGATCTGGACCGAGAGCCGTGGCCAAGGGCCCGACGTCCTGCTGATCGCGGGGCTGAGCGACCCCGCCGAGGCGTGGCAGGAGCAGCTTGACGGGCTGTCGGACCGGTACCGGGTCATCGCCTTCGACAACCGAGGGTCAGGGCGGACGCCGTTGCCCGACGGGCCCCTGTCCGTGGCCATGATGGCTGACGACGCCGCGGAACTGCTCCGGGGGCTCCGGGTCGACAGGGCGCATGTCGCCGGTTTCTCGGGTGGCAGCGCGATCGCGCAGGAGCTGGCCCTCCGTCACCCGGAGGCCGTCCGCAGCCTCGTCCTCATGAGTACCTGGGCACGGGCGGACGCCTACTTCACCACCATGGCCCGCTTCTGGCACTGGCTGGTGACGGAAGCGCCCGACGAGCGCGCCATGCTCGAGGCGTTCTTCCTGTGGATGTACACGCCGCGCGCCCATGCCGACGGCACGGTGCAGCGGATCATCGACGAAACGCTCGCCTTCCCGTACCCGCAGTCCGCCGATGCCTTCCAGCGTCAACTGGAGCCGTTCATGCGGCACGACACGCTCGACCGGCTGTCCGGCATCACCGCACCGACCCTCGTCCTGGCCGGGGAACGGGACATCACCACGCCGCCGCGGCTCGGGCGGGTCGTGGCCGACGCCATCCCGGGCGCCCGCTTCGAGGTCATGGCTGAGGAGGCCCACCAGCCGTTCCAGGAGTCCCCGGACTTGTTCAACGTACGGGTCGACGCTTTCTGGCGCGAGGTCGACGGCGAGACCCTGCCGTCCTGATCCTCAAGCGGCGTCCATCGGCGGCCGCTGGCGCCATCCCACTCCGAGTGTCGATGACCGGCACCAGCAGCCACGCGCCTGGGTGCAGTCGGCCGCCGCCAGCGTCTATGCCATGAGCGCCAGGCGACTCGGGGCCATCGCGGCTACTGATGGTCGGGCTGATCGGCACGGCCCTCGGTGGGCCGGCTCTGACCCGCTCCCGCAGCACTGGCTGACCGCAGCGGAATAGGAGCGCGGCACGCTTCGGGGCAGCCCGAAGAACGATCAGATGCCGTCGAGTACCGGTGCTGTCAAAACTCGTGAACTCTTCGACTCGCTGACCGACGCTGGCTGCCACCCAAACTGGTGCGTAAGTGCGGTCCGTTCTCGCGTACAGAGCCAGACGTCATCTCGACGAACGCAGACGACTGACGTTCCGTCTCATTCAACCGAGTCGTCGCAGGTCAACAGCCCAACGCTTACGGCGGATCGGCGCGGCGGAGCTGGCTCTCCCGAGAGTGGGTGTGTCATCCAATCCAGTCGCCGCAGATCAGGGCTCCGGACCGGGCAGATACAGACGAAATCGGATCCGAGACCACCCGATCGGGGTCGCCTCGCCGACGGCGAGCTACAGCGCCTGCCACGACTGTCAGCAGCCGTTGGTGACGTGCGCGGCAAGCGGGACGGTCAGCCCGCAGGGGCTCGTGCGAGACCTGGCCCTCGTGGCAGATCACCGTCCGGTGGCTGGCCGACGGCGCGATCGTCTCGCACTGCATGGGCTGGGACGACCGGCGCGAACCGTGGCCGACCAGTCGCAGAGGAGAGCCGCCGCAGTCATCCCCCGTTCCGAGACGCGCCTTCAGGCGTTACGGTGCTGCCGGATTGCACGGGCAGCATCACGGTGCTGGGGTTCGAGGCCGCATAGGCGATCTTGTAATCCTCGTAGATGCTTGCCAGCTGTTTCTCCTGTGGGAGTTTGCTGCACTTGGAGAGGTAGGACCCTGCGGCGCGGATGATTGGCTCGAGCAGGATCGCGGAAACGGCCCATAGAGCTGCCATGAAGGCGTCTTCGGCAACGTCAGGCGAGGCTGTGTGTTTGTCGGTTGCTGACCAGATAAGCACCTGCATCAAGATCGCGCCACACTGGAAACCCACCCCCAACCACCAGGCGATCAGCACAGCCGCGGCTAGCCACGAGCGACGCTGTCCTGCCTCCTGGTTCTCCAGTTCGGCCTGGCGGACTGCGTCCAGGTGCTCGTTGGTGAGAGTGCCGTCGCGCAGATGGCGGGCGGCCTGGCGTTTTTGTAACCGCAGTTCCTGGAACGGGGCCGTAAGGCTCTTGGCAAGGTTGGTGACTTGCAGCGTGCCGATGAACATGGCAGCGAGAATGATCGATGAGATGAGGGCGGCGTAGTCGTCGCTCATCGCCCAGTCAGACTTGTTGGTCAGGACGTCCCAGGCTTCCTTGTTGGCGTCCCGGGTGACCCCGCCGGTGATGTACTCCCACCAGCTGTAGTCGTCCTTCATGTAATCGTTTGTCTCACGCCCCATGTGATACATGGCAGCACCCTACTGACTCGCTGCTGTCCCTTGTCAGCGAAGTAGGTCGACGTGTGGAGCCCTGATCTGCGGCGACTGGATTGGCGCAGCCACTTTCGGGAGTGCCAGCTCCGCCGCGCCGATCCGCCGTAAGCGTTGGGCTGTTGACCTGCGACGACTCGGTTGAATGAGACGGAACGTCAGTCGCCTGCGTTCGTTGAGATGAGGACTGGGTTGGATGACAACGGACATCTAGCGCATGATCGTGCACCGCGGCGTCAACGCCGTGGGGCCGTCGCACTCCGGGGGCCGGCAAGGGCTGCGCCAGGCGGGACGTTGCGGTGCTGGAGGTTCTCACGATCGGGCACGTGTGTGGCTCACCGAGGTGATCCAGATGGCCGAGGCCGTCGGGAAAGGGGCGGGCGACGACCGATGAGTTTCTCCATGATCCACAGTCATAGATCATGATTGCTGCACCGCAGCCACGAGGGTGGTCGAAGCGTGCACCGGCCGCACCCGCTGAGAACAGACACGAGACACAGAGGAACCTGAGATGCGTACCCTGATCAGCACCGCCTTCATATCGCTCGACGGCGTCGTGGAAGGCCCGGGAGGCGAGCCCGGCTACCGGAACACGGGGTGGACCTTCAAGGACGTCGACTTCCTCCCCGAGGCATTCGAGATCAAGGGCCGGGAGCAGAAGGAAGCCTCCGCGATCCTGATGGGCCGGACCAGCTACGAGGCGTTCAGCCCGGTGTGGCCCGACATGGAGGACTTCGCCGACTACAAGGTGATGCCGAAGTACGTCGTCTCCACCACCCTCGCCGAGGACGACCTGGTGTCGAACTGGGGCGAGACGACGATCCTGCGCTCGCTCGACGAGGTCGCCGCGCTGAAGGAGACCGAGGGCGGCCCGATCATCGTCCACGGCAGCGCCACCCTGAACCAGGCCCTTTCGGACGCCGGCCTGATCGACCGCTACCACCTGGTCGTCTTCCCACTGCTGCTCGGCGCGGGCAAGCGGCTCTTCAGCGCCACCGACAAGGACACACAGAAGCTGAAGCTCGTCGAGCACGAGGCCTACGCCAACGGCCTCCAGAAGAACGTCTTCGACGTCGTCCGCTGACAAGGCTCCCGCGCTCGCCCCGCCGTCGCGGCACTCGTCCTGGCCAGCACGCGTTGGCTCACCGCGCGGACCATAGGAAGATGGCCGCGACATGGAGCCCGGCCTTGCCGCCTGATCAGAACCGGGCACCAGCCGCCCCGAAGATCCTCGCGTGACTTGAGCTGACAGCACGGGCAAGGCGGGTGTCGGTGACTGCATGGTCTCGTCCGATGTCCGCATGCCGAAGCGCCTGGTCGTAGCGGTCCTGGAATACCTGGCACCGGTCGCGCAGATCGCGGCCGGCCGGGGATGTCCTCCTGGTGGATCAGATCGCTCAGCCGCCGCACTTGCGGGTCGTTCATCACGGCTGTGATCGCTGTCTCCTCCCACCAGGCCCGCCGGCGAGCGTGACGCTCAAGCGCGGCGCGCAGGCGGGCCTGCCGACCATCCAGGTGGGCGGCCGAACGCGGCATCGAGTCCTCCGCCGTCGTCATCCCGCTGCCCAGTCGAGTCCCAGCCCGGCGAGCTGCTCGCGCTGTTCCTCGCTCAGCCCGGCGCGTCTGCTGCGGGTGTTGGACAGCCACACCCCCAGCCGGACAGAGGTACCGTCCGGCAACTCCTCGACATGCCCCCGGGCAACGACGGCCTTCCCTTCCCGTGCCTTGTACTGAGCGAGCGCGGCGACGCCTCGCTCGAACGCCCCACCCGAGGCCCCACCCGAGGCCCGACCCGAGGCCCGGCCTGCGGCCCGGCGGGCCTGGGCGGGGACCTCCGGCTTTTCCGCGGGGCCGATCCCGAGCGTTGCCAGGCGCTCACGCTGCCCGTCCTGCAGCAGGTGCCAGTCGCGCCGCTGGGTGGCCAGCCACCGCCCCAGGTCGATGCCGTGCACGACCGTCCCGGGCTCCACATAGGCCAGCATGCTGCCCGGCGCCGCGAGTTGGGCCAGGGTGGCGTAGGCGCGCTGCCAGTCGATGGGCCAGTCAGGGTTCCAGTCCAGGTCGATCGCGGCCAGCAGCGCCGCACGCCGCTCGGCACGCCGCCGGTCTTTGCCGAGCCCGTTCTTCTTCCGCGCGTTCGCGAGGAACTGCCCGATGGGCCGGTCTATCATCGCCGCTGTGACCGGCGCAGCGAGGGTCCCGTACGTCTCGAAGTACGCCGCCGCCGCCCCCAGGTTCTCCTCCCACGCCTCATCCGCGGGCTCCCACACGATCCCGAGCGCGTCCAGGTCAGCAGCCCGCTTCGCGGGCAGGCCCCCGCCCCGCATGGCCCGCCGCTGATCCGACAGCCACCTGCCCAGCGGGAACCCGCTCTCCTCGTGGTTGTAGGGCACGGAGAGACTGCCCTCCCGTTCCCGGTAGGCGACGGCCGCACGGTGGCCGGCCTTCCAGTGCGCGTTCTCCGGCTCGATCAGGTTGTACTGGACCAACCGCGCCACCAACACCGGGTCCCGATGGGACCCGAACCGCAGCAGCACCCGCTGCTCCTCGCCGTCCTCGTCCTCGGGCGCCTCACCGAGCCAGGACGACGTCTGATGCGTCGTCTGCAGCCCTTCTTGCGGAATGGCCAGCATCTCGACGGCACGTTCATCATGCGCTCGAAGGCCTTTTATCTAGGGGTGGGGTGGGTGTGAGGGATGTTTGTTTGGGTTGTCACCTGCGGGAATGGTCGTGGGGTGATCCGAGGGTGAGGGTGGGGGAGTGGTGGTTACGTTCGGCACGTGGAACGGATCTACGTGGCGGAGCGTGCTGTCTCTCCTGGAACCGGCATAGCGCGGTGGGTGGTTGTCGATGCCCACACCTACGCTCTGCACACGGAAGCGGTCGCCTATCTTGCTTCGCTGCGGGCCCGGGACTGCTCGCCGAATACCGAGCGGGTCTACGCCGGGCGGGTCGCCCTGTACCTGAACTACTGCTTCATGCAGCGGCTGGAGTGGAGGACGCCGGGCTTCCTTGGGCTTGCCGGGCTGCAGCAGTGGCTCATCGAGGCGCCTCTGCCGTCCCGCAGCAATGAGGCCCGGCCGGGCCCGGTCCGGTTCCGTTCGCGGGCGACGGCGAACGCGGTGATGACGGCGGTGGCGGAGTTCCTCCGGTTCGGACACGCGCACGGCTGGGTGCCGGCGTCCACGGCCGGCCTGCTGTCGGAGCCGAGGCTGCTGCGTTTCACTCCGCCCGGTTTCGACACGGGCGAGTGGGGCCGGCGGCGCGAGGTGCAGACGGCCGCGTTCCGGTTCAAGATCGTCGAGCCGGGCTATGAAGACCTCGGCGACGAGCAGATCCGCCGCATGATCGCCATCACGCCCAGAGCGCGGGACCGCTTCCTGATCGCGCTGCTGGCCTGTACCGGGCTGCGGATCGGCGAGGCGCTCGGCCTGCACCGTGGCGACATGCACCTGCTGGCCTCCTCGCGCGCGGTGGGCTGCGGGATCGAGGGCCCGCACGTGCACGTCCGCCGTCGTACCGACAACCCCAACCGTGCTCTGGCGAAGTCCCGCTTCTCCCGTACCGTGCCGGCCACCGCCGACTTGGTCGCGCTCTACACCGACTACCAGTACGAGCGGGACCGGGTGGCCCAGGCAGGCGAGTCGCAGATGGTCTTCGTGAACCTCTTCCGCCCGCCGCTGGGCGGCGCCATGTCGTACCCGAGCACCAAGGAAATGTTCGACCGCCTGGCCCGCACCGCCGCGCATCCCTGCCGCCCGCACATGCTGCGCCACTCGGCGGCGACCCGCTGGCTGCGCGACGGCGTCGACCGGGATGTGGTGCAGCGGCTGCTGGGCCACGCCTCACCGCTGTCCATGGAGAACTACCGCCACGTCGACGACGCCGAAGCACGCGCCGCCGTCGAGCACGTCGACTCTCTGAAGGAACGCCCGTGAGCCTGCCCTCCGTGACCGCACTGGTACCCGCACCACGCGCCGCCGACGGCCCTGACTCCGAGGACGCACGGTGGGTGCCGTGGCTGATGGCCCGTCTGGATCCTGCCTGGCGGCCCACCGAGTGGCGGCCGGACTGCTGGCTGTTCACCGGAAGCGTCCAAGAGCCTCGAAGCTCCGTATCGCTGTGCCGCACGAATGTGTGCGACACGGTGGTCTCACCGGCAGGGATCTTCTGCCCCTTCTGCAAGGAGCAACAGAAGAGGTCGCCCCACCCCGTAGACGAGTTCGCCCGCACCTTCGTGCCCGAACGCAACCGAGTGCCGTCCGGCAGGCTGCCGGAGCAATGCGGCTTCAGCAAGAACGGGCAGCGCTGTGTCCGCCCACGCCACTGCCGGCAGTTGTGCGTCACGCACTACACCCAGTGGAGAACCTTCACCGGCCGCGGCCTGCCCGGCCGCTGGGAGGACACCACCACCCCCTACACCGACACCCCCGCATGCCCGGCACCCGCCTGCCCGCTGCCGGGCCTGAACGGCCGGGGCCTGTGCCGACACCACGCGCAGCGCTTCCGTGAACACCGCCGCTCCCACCCCGATGCCCTGGTAGCTCCATGGGCGGCACAGCAGCCCCCGTACCTCTTCCCGCACCAGTTCAGTCTCCTTCCGCTGCCCGAGCCGTTGCGCTTCGAGGTGCTTTACGGCCTGCAGCAGGCAGAGCAATGGCTGCGGATCTTCGAGCCTCCTCAGGTCCGCCGAATGGTCCGCGACCTGGCCGATACCACCACACTCGTCAGCCCCGTCACCGACGAACAGATGTGCCCGCGCTCCACCGTCGCCGTGCTCAGGCTTCTGACCCGCGTCCGCACCGCGGTCCAGGCCGCTCATGCCGAGTACACAGGAACAGCGCCGGCCAAGGACGACATCCTGGACCTGCGAGCGCTGGGCCAGCGGTCCCGCACACCGGCGGGAATCAGAACTCCCAAGACCGTCGATCTGCGCACGATCCGGCAACGGTGGCTGCGCGACCTGCTGCGGACCTGGACGATCCAGCAACGCCCCGGAGCGGACGAGTTCGGCCGCACGCTGCGCGGGGTGGAGCTCGCTTCCCGGGCCCTCGCGCCCCGCCCGGGCACCGACGACCCCGCACGGCTGCGCTACGACGATGTCACCGCTGTGGTCGAGTCGTTCCGAACCGCGCTCAAGCTGGACGGCGAGCCCGCCGGCTCGGCCTACCGGATGTCCATCGCGAGCCACTTCTTCGCCCTGATCGACTACAGCCGGCGCTCCGGGGCAACCGAAAATCTCTCAGCGGCCTTCGTCCGCGACCCCGCCACCCACCGCATCCAGCAGGAAGAGGCCAACGAGGACGAGACCGGCAAAGCCATCCCGGAACCGGTGATCCGCCAGCTCGACGCCCACCTCGACCTTCTAGGACAGGGAAGGGCCCGAGGCCAGCGCACCCTCGCCCCCACAGACCTGCAACTGATGTACCGCACCCTTTACATCCTGCTCAGGGACACCGGACGGCGGCCCCTGGAAGTCCTCTCCCTGCCCCTCGACTGCCTGGAGACCCGCCACGACCAGATTTCACTCCTCTGGAACAACCACAAGGCCCGCCGCCACCGCAGGCGCCTGCCCATCACCGCACCCACCGCTGACGCCATCCGCACCTGGAAGACCCGACGGGACCAGCTCCAGCCCAGCCTCCCGCCTACCGGCGCCGACTACCTTTTCCCCGCTCTGACCCGCCTCGCCACCCGCCCGTACCTGCACACCAGCTACCTCGGCGAGACCCTGCGCCACTGGGTGGACTCCATCCCCCACCTGCACGGTGAAGGCGCCGACACACACGGCGACCCGCTGCCCTTCGACCGGACCCTCATCTACGCCTACGCATTCCGCCACTCCTACGCACAACGCCACGCAGACGCCGGAACCCCCCTCGACGTCCTGCGTGAACTGATGGACCACAAGTCCGTCAGCACCACCCAGCGCTACTACACCGTCTCCCTCAAACGAAAACGCGACGCCGTCACCAAACTCTCCGCCCACGTCGTCGACAACCACGGCCGGCCCAGCCCTTGCTCCGAGTCAGCCTACGAACTGCGCTCGGTCGCCGTCCCCTACGGCGGATGCACCGAACCCAGCAACGTCAAAGCCGGCGGCAGCTCCTGCCCCATCCGCTTCCAATGCGCAGGCTGCGGCTACTACCGCCCCGACCCCTCCTACCTCACAGCGATCGAACAGCACATCAACGAACTACGCGCCGACCGCGAAACAGCCCAGGCGATGGACGCCGCCGAATTCGTCACCACCGCCCTTACCGCCCAGATCAGCGCCTTCGAGCAGGTCACCGACCGCATGCGCCGCCAACTCGCCGCCCTCCCCGACGCCGAACGCCAGGAGATCGAGGAAGCCAGCGCCGTCCTGCGCAAAGCCCGAGCCGGCACCCACACCCTCCTGCCCCTCACCGTGATCACGAGGACGGACCCGGCATGAATCCCCGTGGAAACGCGCACACCCTGGTCCAGGCCCGCCGCCGCGACAGCCTCGACAAACGCCAGCGCGTCCTCACCGCCCTCACCACTCTGGAACAACAGGGCAAAAAGATCACGCACACCGCGGTCGCCCGCACCGCCGGCGTCTCCACCTGGCTCACCTACACCCAAGGCGTCCGCGAACACATCGAAGCCGCCCAGCAACGCCACCAGCCCAAGGTCTCCCGACCCGCAGACACCCGAACCCCCACCGCGACGCTGCGCACAGAGCTCGAGCTGGCCAGACAAGAGATCCGCGACCTACGGCAAGAACAAGAGCGGATGCGGCAGGCTCTCCGGCATCAGCTTGGACAGCAACTCGACACCCTCGGCACCAAGGATCTGACCGAACGCGTCGACCGGCTCACCCGAGAAAAGCAGAGACTCGAAGACACGCTTCGGCAGACCACCGAAGACAACCACGCACTCCACAGCCGGGTGACGAGCCTCGAGGCAGACCTGAGCGCGGCACGCACCAGCCTCCGACGAATGATCCGAGAAGAGAACAGGAGCTCTTGAAAGGGGTACCTCCCGGCTGCACGGCCCGCACCGTTCGAACTGGCCTCCGGCAACACGTCATGGGGGACGCCCTGAGCCGACTCGCCCCTGGAAACCAGCCCGGGGCACGCTGGAAGGCATGACGAGCGTGCCGGTCGTCGGGCGCTGCTCTTGCAGATCCATGTGCGCTCCCGGCCACCGTCGGCCACCGCTCTGGCCCTCGGCTGCAACAGGAGTTCGCCCACTTGCTCCGGAGGTGACTCCTGGCCCTGGGGCTTCGCACGGAGCCCCTTGCAGAGCGCTCCCGGCCCGTAGGAGGGCAGCACCCAGTCCCGGCAGCCACCGTTCACCGGTCGGCGCTTGCCGGCCTTGCACCGGGGCCCCGGCTTCGGACGCTTGTCGCTACTTTCGGTTCCGGGCGGCCAACGACCGGCCGGCCCCGAGTCCGACCGCTAGGGCCAAAGCGGTCTCGACACTGGTGAACCACCAGATCAAAGCGACGGCCAGAGTCAAGGCGCCGAGCTCGAAGAGTTCCCCCTGCCCTTTCTCCGAAGCAGGGGAAACCCGCTCCCGACGCCCCTTGTCCATCCGCGACAACTGAGCTGCGGCACACACGGCGCACAGCGCTACAGGGAAGAAGGAGTTGACACCCTCGTGCGTGATCGCACGAGCAGAGATTGGGGCAGTCCCGTCGCAAGCACCTCGGGTAACCCCAGTGTGAAGTGCCGCCGCGGTGCCAGCGGAGTGGTGCCGATACTGAGTCAGTGTCAGGCGGATGGCATCGGTCCTTTGAGCTGAGCATCTGTAGATGCCCTCGATGCCATGGCTGTGAGGTCATCGGTGGCGGGGCATGACATTTCTGCTGGACAGCTCGGCGGCACTTCCTATGTGGGCCTATGGGCGCGTGGTTGGTGCCGGCTTTCGTCCGCATGTTTGTACACGCGAGCGCCGGTATGGCGTGAGGAGTCGCGTTGCAGCCGGCTTTCATCAGCCCCGCTGTAGCGGCCTCGGCCTTCCACGCATCTCTGCAAGTGGCAGGATGAGGCAGTCACATGGCTCGGGGGAGAGCCGCACAGCCAGCCTGGGGGCATCGTGGGAATGGAACGTGAGGTGTCGGAAGAACTGTGCCGGCACTGTGGTGAGCCGATCACCCTTGTCAACGACCGTTGGGCCCATGGTCGTCACGGGTTCGGGGGGTGGGGAACGGTCGGATGCAGCGCCTACAGCTTCACCGCACACAGCGACTGGGACCCGCGCCTCACCAAGTCCGAAAAGGCGCAGCCGCGTACTCGCGGACAGCGATTGGGGCGCGAGGAGTTCCCCGCCTGGCCCGGCCTCCAGCAGCAGCGGCGCGAGGCTGAGCGCAAGGAGCGGGAGGCGGCCGCACTGGCGGCGACGCGCTTCACACCGGCCTTGGCCAGGGCCGTGAACGCCGCCGAAGTGGTCGTCGCGGATCCGAGTAACACCACGTTCCGGACCCTGGAGCGTCGCCGTCAGGCAGTGTGCGTGGCCATGGAGCAACAGGCCCGCCGCACGGCCGCCGCCCGTCTCAAGTCCGCCGACATGCGAGGGTCTTCCGCTGCCGAGGACGAACTCAAACGGCTCCTGCAACTCACTCAAGAGCTGTTTCAAGCACTGCGTGCCGCAGAGGAGCTCCTTCCTCCCGAAGAGGCGGTCAAGGCCGCGAAGAGCCGCTACGCCGCGCGCATCGACCAGATCGCGACGGAACGCTACGGCTCCCTTCCCACCAGCGGCGATGGTGCCTATACGGAGCGTCGCGCGCTGGACGCAGCCCGGCGGCGTGTCGAGCAGGCGTAGCGGGAATGTACGCACCTACAAGGATGCTGGCGCACGGGACCGAGTGCAGAGCATTCCAAGCCGGGCTGCCTCGTAGCTCAGGAAGACGCCGGTCTTCTGGTGCCCG
Source organism: Streptomyces sp. NPDC055287 (assembly GCF_053646035.1). Classification (NCBI taxonomy): domain Bacteria; kingdom Bacillati; phylum Actinomycetota; class Actinomycetes; order Kitasatosporales; family Streptomycetaceae; genus Streptomyces; species Streptomyces sp. NPDC055287. The sequence continues at coordinate 51,588 of NZ_JBSHNE010000035.1, forward strand.
GCGATGCCGGCTGCAGGCTAAAGCCACGCACGGCGATCTGGCAACGCTGGACGAAAGGTTGGCCACAGTCGCAGCGCGCATGCAGCGTTCGACCGAAGGGATTGTGGTGACTGCCCCGCAAGACGAGGACATCCTGCCGGGACTTCGCGCGGCGGCCGGGCTTCGTGGTGAGCGCTTGATCGCAGCCACCTATAGGAGGTCACCGCCTGAACTTTCGGGGCCATGACGCCAGGGAGGGGCAGCTGGGGAGGGCCTGTCTACCGCATGGCGGAGGGCGAATCTACTCGCTGCGGATCTCCTGCACAGCGGCGCCGCCGGATGTGGCGGGCCGAAGCTCAACTTCATCCCAAGGATGACCTGTTCGTGTGTATGCCGCTGCGCGCTCGGCCATGATCGCTGCATGAAGCCGGAGACTAGACGCCTCGTCCTTGCCATTGCGGGCACGGTCGCGGCCATCGGATACGTCCTCATCCTGTGGCGTGGACCGTGGTGGATCGACGGTGCCCACCTACGCGAGAAGAACTTGCAGCCGGCCGACGGCGTCGTCATCACCGGCTTCCGGACCATGCTCGTTGCCATCGGAGCCGGGGCGATTGCCGGGCTCGGGCTCTCCTACACACATCGGAACCACCAACACGCCGAGAAACTGTACGAGCACAGCCAGGAGCAGTTCGCCCACGTGCGCGAGAAGGACCGTGAGCAAGTGGAGCTGACGCGCGAGGGGCAGGTTACCGAGCGGTACGTTGCAGCGATCAAGCTGCTCGGGTCCGGCAATCTCCACGAACGGCTCGGCGGCATCTACAGCCTCGAGCGAATCATGAACGACAGCGAGAGAGACCACCAAACAGTCGTCGAGGTCCTGTCGGCATTCGTGCGTACCCCGGCACTGGACAGGAACAGGCCGAACGGAGGGGTAGGAACGGGCGCGGATGAGGAATCTCCGGAAGCGGCAACCAAGCTGCTCGCTCCCGACGTTACGGCGGCCTTGACAGTTCTCGGACGGCAGCCGGTGCGGCGCAGTCTCGTGATGGATTTGCGTGGGGCCTGCCTCATCGGGGCTACCATCCGCGACGCGGACCTGCAGGATGCGAATCTGCAGGGGGTCGACCTCACAGGCGCCCGTTTAGAGAGCGTCGTGCTGGCCGGCGCTCATCTCGCATCGGCAACACTCGCTGGGGCCACATTCTGGGAAGGTGACCTGTCCGGCGCGATCGCCCCGGACGCCAACTTCACCGCAGTCAACGTCGTGGACACGACGTTTACGAGCGCAGTCCTGACGAATGCGATCCTGGTGGGGGCTGATCTCGCGCATGCTGACTTCAGTCATGCCTCCTTGCCCCGCGCCAATCTGACAGGCGCACTCCTCATCAAGGCGGTTCTGAGAGATGTAAGTCTCGCACATGCCGACTTGAGCGGGACGACGCTGGAGGGCGCGGACCTCACAGACGCTGATCTCGTCGGTGCGAAACTTGCGAAAGCAGACCTCACGGGGGCCATACTCAGCGGAGCCAACCTGGCCCACGCAGACCTCACGGACGCCAACCTCACTGCCGCCGATCTCAGTACGGTTCGAGGGCTAAGCGTTCGTCAGCTCATCAAGGCACAGTTCACCAACGACACGGAACTCCCAGCGAAGCTGGCAGATGACCCGAGGGTCAAGAATCGGGCCGACGAGTGTCAAGCAGCCGAGAAAGCCTAGAGAAAGACGTCTCGCGGCGGTGAATGCCTTCTCCCTGTCGACCAACTGACGTAGAGGACGCCCAGCAAGGTCCAAAGAGCGAGGGCGATCGCCTTCCGCGCGAGACGTCAGCTTCGGCATGGACCTAGACCACGACAGCACGTCCGTCAGTCCCTGGCCGCTAACAGTGAGCATTCATGAAGGCCACGCAATGTACGGTAATTCGGCCTGCCTGCGGAGGGGATCTGCCAAGCCAGTAATTGCGGGGCGCAACCCAAGGCTCGGCGACCGTGTGGTCGCGGGTGGGGCAGGGCTGGGACGAGAGCGACCAGCGCAGGTCCATCAATGAAGAGGCCAATTGGCCGCACGGATGTGCCACGACGATCTTGATCCGGAGCTCTGCTGCACGTCGCTCTGGGGGCACGAGGCAGGTGGGCTCAGGCACCTGATGTAGATGCGCCCCGGGCTGTCAGTGTCTGCCTCTACTCTGTTGGTTGGGCGGCGCAGGGGAGAGGACGAACGGCGGTATGGCAGACAAGACGGCACAGGCGGAAGAGCTTTGGCCCCAGATCCTGCAAGCAGTCAAGAATCGGCGACGGTTCACTTGGATTCTGCTGACTCAAAACATGCAGGTGCTCTCTTACGACGGCGTCACTCTGACGCTGAGCGCAACGAACCAGGGCGCATGTGACAACCTCGTCGGTTCAGGTTCTCCCGCCGTGCTCGAGGAAGCGCTTGCCGAGGTCCTCAACACCCGGCCCGCCATCCAGCTTGTAGTGGAGGGGCAGGCACCTTTCGCCCTTCCCCGCTCGCCCCAGGAAGGCACGGCGACGGAAGTGCACGTATCTGTCGCCGTAACGACCTCTGAAGCTTCCGGTCAGTTCGCCACATCGACGCCTCCACTGCATCTCGTCCTGGCTCAAACAGCCTTTCTCATGCACGAGCAAGGCAACAGCCAGGCTGCTGCGCTGCTGGCAGACGTGGAAGATGTAGAGCTGGCCCCTGATAGCAGGTTCGGAGACCTACAGGACGCTGTACTCATCATGCCGCCCTACCTCGTTCCTCGATTCACCGCGGAAGTGACGGCAGCGATCCAGCCGGTGTTCGGCCACGTGGCCAGCCGGCACGGCTTAAGGTCCGCGGCGTCACTGCCGCGCCCGCGCTTCCCGATATCGGTGACGACTGGCGGAAGATACTCCAGGAGAGGTTAGCCAAGGGCGCTGCATCGAATCAGGCGTCGAGGACTCGGGCCCGGGGAGTTGCCCCTGCGCTCAGTAGGGAAGGCTTCGTCTTCGACTCCCGTGAGGAAGTGCTCGTCTACGAGGCGCTGAAGCGTGCGCAGGCGTCCCTGCCCCAGGACTCCACCATCTCCATCTTCCCCTTGCCAATGGGGCGCGTTGGCGTCGGCAACGCCTGGACACCGGACTTCCTCATCACCCTTGCCGGACGGGTAGGGATCATCGAGGTTGACGGGCCCCATCATCAGAAACGCTTCGGCGCGGACACCACGCGCGACCGGCACTGGCGCAACAGTGGTGTCGTCCACATCGAACGCATCCTTGTCGAGGAGACCAGCTCTGACACTGACCTCGACGGCCTCGTCCGGCAGTTCCTCACACGGCTGCGCGAGTACCGCTAAGCAGCGGCGCACTTCCTTGTGGCGGTCTCTGCCGCTTGATCACACCATGCCGAGTCCTGCCGCCTTCCGGGACCAGACCAACTCGCCTGGTGGCTACTACGAGCTGGCCATCGAGGCCGGATCGAGTGATGAAACCCAGCTGCAGGGCCATCCCGAGTGCCCTGTGGTCCGCCGAAGGCGTTCACGGGTGCTTCGGGCAGAGAGACCGTGAACCTGAGGAGCAGGAACCCGTGCCGTGCACGGTTGGCTCGCTGACCGAGTTCGGCCACCTCCACGGTCGAGTCCGTCTGCCGACGGGCCAAGTGGTTGCGTGGCGACAGCGGCGGGGAGCAACGACCGGCTGAACTTGCATTTCCCAGTCGGTGCGCTGGATCGCGCGGGTCCGGCGTACTGGGACGGTCGGTCCCTCTTCAGGTCCGACGTGATGGGCCACTGGCTGGCCGCCATTGGGACCGAAACCTTCAAGCCCGCCCCCTTCATCCTGGGAGTCATCGGCTTCGAGATCTCGGGGTGCACCGACGCATCGATGCTGGCAGGAAGTGCCGCAGACGCGGGACATCGGATACCTGCTTCCCCGGGGCGATGCCCTGCACTACGGCGCAGCCAACACCTGAGTCTTCCTGCTTCGAGGCGGCACGCGTCTGCGGTAGCAGCTAAGGGTTTCAGGCGATGCTGGCGAAGGCGAGGAAGCGGTCGGCTTCACGTTCGTAGCGTCCGTGGAGGCGCCGGCAGTCGGCAAACCAGGCCATAGTGCGCTCGACGGTCCAGCAATGGCAGCCCAGCCGTTGCGAGCATTCAATCCCTTTAGGGGCGATGCGATGGGTGATGCGGCGCTGACGTAGCCGTCGCCACAAGGGGCGTAGGCGTAGCCCTTGTCGCCATGGAGCTTGCCCGCTTTGCGCCGCCTGTGTCCACGGCGGGACCGGATCGGCGGTACGCCCTTCACCATGGCAATCAGAACCTGGCTGTCATGCAGGTTGGCCGCCGAGGTCCCGTCTCAGGTGAGCCGCCCGAACGTCGGCCGGCTCCCGGGTCTACTGAGGGTGACAGTAAGCAAAGGGTCGACGTGCACGAGCAAGTGCGAGTGGGCGTCGTCCGTAGACCCTGGAAGACCATTCTCCTGGACGAGCTGCCAGATTTCCTGCACGCGCTCGGAGGTCAGTCGCAGCTGCGATCGGGGGACTGAAGCCTGGGCCTGTGTGGTGGAGTCGTCCTCGGCGATGAGGAGGTTGCCGTACGCGGCCCAGGCCTGCCCAAAGCGGTCCGGGCGCAGGCCGAAAACAACCTTAAGGATCTGACGTACACGGCTCACATCGGTCACCGTGAGGTAGGCGCCCTGGAGCTGGGTCTCGGGTGGAACTGCCTGCTTTGACTTAGGATCGGTCGAACGGCGGACGGAATGCAGAAGATGCAAGCGCTGCCCGTCTTCGGTGAGAAGCGAGGCCTGACGTGCTGCCCATTGCCCGGAACGGATGTCCTTGTTGGTATCGACTCGGGCAGGGCGCCGGTAAGGAACGTGGATGGTGGTTCCCGGCGCGGCCCCGGCCAGTTGTTCGCCGAACTCGGTGAGGGCTGCTCGGGCCTGCTCTGGCGAGGGCAGTGGTAGGTGCGGTTCGGGGGCCGGGGCCAACAGGTCCTGGGCCAGCGTCACGAGTAGAGGTCGGTCCTGTACGTTGCGCCCGTTTGCACCCAGCCACTCTTGCCCTAGCGCGGCTCCCAGCAGGCTTGCAGTCATGGAGGCAAGGGTGTCGGTGTCAGCGCCCTCCAGGCGGGCCGCGGATGCGAGGGCTTGGTCTGGGCTGGCGGCTGAGCGAGTGGCCAGGTAGGCGGCTGCGACCGCGCACAGGGTGCCGGATCCTCGGTCCTTGCCTGTGAGGCCCTGTGATTTCAGGAAGGCAACCGGTGCGCTGACGGCACCGCCTTTCAAATCTTTGTGGGCCAGCGTGAGGAGGTCTTCTACTTCGCGGCAGGTGTCTAGCCACAGTCGTTCGATGGGCTGGTCGAGCGAATGGGAGGCGTGGCCCTGCCATTCGTCGCCTAGAGCTTGGAAGGTAGGAACGCGCCACTGCGCTGAGTTGTCCAGGAGCGCTTCAATCAGCCAGCCGTAGGAAAGAGGGGTGGGCTGGCGCATGCTCAGCCACAGTGCGTGTGCGTGGACGAGGGCACCGAGGAGTGCTCGGGGGTGGCCGTGAGTGGTTGCGGCATCGCGCACTACATCGACGGCCAGGTCATCGAAACGAGCCTCCGTATGACGGGAGATGACGTGCGGCGCCACCCGCATGGCGGCACCGTTGGCACCAGTGGAGAAGTACTTGCGCGCCTCGTTGGCGCTGGCACTCCACGGAGGGTGTCCTTGGGCCCAGGCCTTGCAGGCACGTTTCACGCTGGCGCCCGCGCCCCGCTCGTAGAACGGAAAGAGTGGCCACTCGACTCGCTGGAGCCAGGCGTTCCACTGATCGCCAGCAGCGAGCCGGGCCCGCCCGACTGCGATGATCATTTGCGTGTCGTCGCTGTAGTCACCGGCTCCGATCACCTCGGCGAACGGCCGAAATCGGCTCCCCGCTGTGCGCTGCCAAGCGACGAACTGGTTTGTGCTGCTGTCTGTCGGCAGTTGACGGGTGCGGTCTCGGCGCTCATGGGGCCATCCCAGCGCATCGCCGACAGCGGCCGCCAGCATCATGCCGATGGCACGATCGAGCCAGGGATGCGGCTGCAATTCTCGGTTCACGGGGCCACTCTGCCAGAGTCGTTTAGGGGAGGAAGGGGAGCTCGGCGGGACGTCGCCCGGCCCGCACGGTTTGGCTCAGCTGATATTTGTTGAAAAGGACAGGCGCAACACTCAATGGCGGCAGTACCGATCCCATCTCGAGATGCCGGGTAAGTCGGTAATGCTCAAGCTCCGCCTGTTCAGCATCCTTCACGATGACTCGGCGCACATGGGCGAGAGGGATCGGTCCAGGGAGGAGAACCTCTGCCTGGTCGTCGGTGGGCCACCAGTCGGGGTGCTGAGGAGTACGGGCTCGCGTGGCGTTCCCGGACACAGAAGCCTCGAACAGAGCCGTGAAGGCGGCAAAGCCGCTACGGATGCCAGTTCCTCGCCCTCGTGCGGCGTTGTACGGGCAGAATTTCGCCCCCGGCAAGGTGAGCAGAGCAGGGTCCAGGTCAAGAATGACCCACTCCCTGAAGTGTGGATCATCGGCCATAGCCCGGTCCAGGTACCACGTATTGGGGTACTCGATGCTGCAGTTGATGTGGTCCGGGAGGCCGTCCAGACGGGCCAGGTCGGTGGGCCGAAACCCTTCGTTGCTCGCCCTCAAGGTCACGGCATCGCGTATCTCGCCTGTGGCCAAGATGTGGGACAAGTTCGCGGACTTGGTGAAGTGGCACAGTCGCGTGATGCCACGGCGCTGCGCCTCGTCCCAGATTTCCGTCATGGCTCAAGTCTAAGGAACAGGTCTGACATCTCGTCGGGTAGAAGCGGCGTCAACGCACCCGAACGCAGCAGGACCAGGTCGGCGCGTGCGCGAGTCACTGCAACGTATAGCTGCCGTGCCTCGCGGGATTTAGCCTCCTCCAGCCCGTGCGACTCGATCTCGGAGGCCTTGGGCAACTCGTCAGCGTCGCAAAGGGGCAGGATCACAGAGTCGAACTCCAGGCCCTTGGCTGCCGAGTAGGTGCCGTAGTACACGCCTGGCCCGTGCGGCCACGTCGTCAGGTCCTTGTGGAGCCGGCTGATTCGGTGGCGCCTATTTAGGTGGCGCAGGAGAGCGCCTTCATGCTCCCGGGTGCGCATGAGCACTGCAACCTGCCGGTCGGCAGCCAAGCCGTTGGCGAACTCTGCTGCACGACGCAGCTGTTCAGCCTTGGTGGGTGCTGTGACGATCGTGGGCAGCGGGCCGTCGGCGGTAGGTGCCTTGGGCTGGACCAGATCAACCTCGTCCCGGAAATGTGGCATGTCAGAGATTGCTTGGGCGAGCCGGGCGACCTGGCGGCTGTTGCGGTAATTCTGCTCGAACTCGACCTGCTTGGGCACCGTCAGGCCCAGCGAGCGCCACGACATACGGCTGCCGTAGATCTGCTGGGCATAATCCCCGAAAAACGAAAGTGAACCGCCGGCTGGGATCGCCGCAGCCAGGGAGCGGATCATCTCGGGTGTGAAGTCCTGGCCCTCGTCCACAACGACGTGTTTGTATCGCCGGGCAGTAGTGTCGGCCTTGAGCGTTGCGAGAACGACCGAGGCTAGATCATCCCAGTCCTGGCTATACCCGGCCTGGGCGCGCAGTTCCGTGTACCGGCGGTAGACGTCGTAGACCACCGCCCGGTCAGCAGGGGCCAAGGCCGTACCTCTGCCAACACGCCGCGCACCGTTGAGATAGGCATCCTGGCTGGTGACGCCGTGACCTGCCATCCAGTGCAGTTCGTCCATGAAGAAGCCCAGCGGTCGGGCCGCCACGGCCCGATGGGTGGTGTTGCGAATCTCAGCCAGAGCCTTGTCGACCAAGGCCTGCTTACTGGAACAGATTGAGACATGCTGCCCAGTCGCGTACCTGAGGTACCCCCGGGCGAACAAGTGGTAGTTCTCTACGGTCAGAAGTGGGCTTTGGGCGCCGATGGAGCGGAGGTAAGTGACGAGCGCCCGGTTGAAAGTGACCAGCAGGGTCTGGCCGCCGATCCCCGGCGCCTCGGATAAGTAGCGGGCGCGGTGTACCGCCATCGTCGTCTTACCGCTCCCAGCCGTGCCGAGGACCACCAGGTGGCCTCGAGCCGTCAGGTACACCACTTCACGCTGCTTGCCCTGCGGCTCTGGAAGTGCCCCCATCGCGTCATTATGACTGGGGACTCGCCCGGAGGGGCCCACTTCACAGAAGATCATGGAGGCGATGACCGGCCGGATTACCCAACCGCGGTCGGCGTGTGGGCGCCCCTAACCACGGCTCTCGACCTGTCCCCTTCGGCAGCGGCCAAGACCACCGCCCGGGCATGTCCGCCCCGGTCACCCGCTGCACCCCACATCGCCGCCGTCGGTGGTCAAATGATGCAGTCGTCCTTGTCGACGGTGCTGTCGAGCTGTCCTGTTGGTGTGTGAAAAGCGCTGAGGCCGACCCGGCAGCGAGCTGCGCTGATGGTGTTGTGGAGAAGGGTGAACAGGTCGGGGCGGATCAGCAGATCTGCTCCCTCGATCGCGGGCAGCAGGGGCTTGTAGTTCCCGTCGTGGACGAGGTGGCCGTGCCATTGGCGGCCGATGAGCGCTTCCCCTCGTGCGTCGCTGAGGCTGAATCCACAGATCCCTGCTGTGGGTTCGAGACCGAGGAGCGCCACGACGGGGGCAGTTGGTGCGAGGACGTAATGAGGCAGGCCCAAGCCTTGTGAAGGGAGGGGCGCGTCGACCAGGGAAGTGTTGCTGGCATCGGTCAGAGCTACGAGGGGTTGGTCGGTGGCCATGATGAGCTGGCCTGCCGCTTTCACTCCGACGAACGAGGCTGCCATTGCCCGGTGTCGCAGCGGGCGTGTCCACAGTTGCCAGGGAGCCCTGCAGACAGGCAGCGAGCCGGCCGGCGCGTCAGCTGCGGAGGCTTCCATTCCGACGACGATCTGTATCTGGCGGGCGGGCTCCTTCGGATACCGGCGCGCTGGAGTGTGCTGCCGCTCGATCAGGCCGATCTGCACCCAACCCGTATGAGGGCCATTGGGCACGCGGGCGAGAGCCATGGCGCCTCCCGGCAGGCATCGCTTGCCCGCGACGGAAGCAAGCCCAAGAGGTGGCCAGGGCCTTTGCTCCTGTCGGCTGTCACTGAACCACGGTGCAGGATCGAGCGACCAGGCTAGTGCTTCGGGGCGGATGAGGGGCCGTGGCACGCGGGCCAGCTCCGCTCGCAGTGCCGCCCGTGGATCGTCGCGCAGTCGTGCGGCAGCGTTGCGTTCAAAAACTTGTGCCTTACTGACCATGTGTCCGGCTTGAGCGAATGCGGCACGTAGCCCTGCCGCAGCTTGCTGGAGTGCGTCTTCGGTGGCGCTTTGATCGGCAAGGTAGGCGTCGGGCCACTGTGTTCTGCTCGGATGAGTACTGACTTCAGCTCGTTGGGGTGAATTGTTGCGAAGTCCCTGTTGGACGTGGGTGGGTGGCTGTATCCGTGGTGTGTGAGATATGCGGATGGGG
>NZ_JBSHNE010000036.1:0-56396 GCF_053646035.1 Streptomyces sp. NPDC055287
GTCCACCTGCGGCAACAAGGGCTCTATCCGCTCCCACGCCGCATCCGTCAACTCACCTCTACCTGCCACAAGATCAATTATCAGACAGGCCTTAGTACTTCACCTCGGCCTCCACATAGGCGACCGGCCCTGCGGCGGACAGTGAGCGAGCTCCTTCTCGAAGCCTCCCCTGCAGCCGCCAACATCACAGGGGTCCTTCAGCACTGCCGTCCGTGACCGCGTCGAACATCTCATCCGTCATCGGCATCAGCGACAGGCCCTGGCGAAGGGTTCCACTCGCGCGCCAGGAACGTCCCGTGATGCGGCAGGCGTCGATACGGAACCGACCTATGTCAGTTGCCAGTTGAGTGGTGGGGGTGATGGCCAGTGGGTAGCCGATGACGTAGCTCTCCTGGCTCGCCCGTAGCTTCGGGTTGGATCCGTAGACCGCATCTGCGTGTCCCACTTCGCCCGGGCCAGTGGTGCCGCAGCCCATCGAGGGTGGCATGCCCATGCCCTGCGTGCCCGGCCGGGCGTCCAACCGTTCTCATACGGCGGGTCCGACAGCAATCCCATCACCAACTGCCTTGCGTGACAACGGGGGTTCGCACGGAACGGCTCTTGTAGATGTCTACGAACAGCCGGTCTCAGCCTGCGGGGTTTTCATGTCTTCCGCCCCTACCTGCCTCCGCTCTGATTGCTGTGTACTCCTCACACACACGTTGTAATGAAACAGGGGGAATTGCGCTTGCGGTGGCCGCACCGCCACCCGCTTCGAGGGGCGTTTTGCTTGATGCCGGATTGCCAGCCACTTTTCGTTCACCGACTATCTGATCCCAACCATTCCGGACACGCCGCCGATAACGGTGGATGTGATCGGAAGGGCTGACCCGAACTCGCCGTAGAGCGTGCGTAGCGTCGGCGGGCCGCCCACCATTTCCGCCACGCCGACGGTCGTGAACGCCATCCGCAATGGAACGGGGTCAAACCTGACCTACACCCCTGTCTCACCGAAGCACACTGTTGGCGCCTAGCCGCGCTGATTTACCGCGAGGTGTCGCCGGCTGCTGATCTCAACGCGGCACCCAGCGGAGCCCCAGTTGTTGCCCCGGTGGTCTGGCCGTGCGGTGTCCCGCACGGCCAGACCACCGGGGAGTCCCCCACCGTCTGCGACAAAGGAGTAACCATGACCGCGCATACTCAAGAAACCAGCGTCCAGGAGCTCGAGCGCACCTGGATGGACGAGGCCATCGGCTTTGCCACCAACAGCGTGAAGAACGGCGGCGGTCCGTTCGGCGCACTGATCGCCAAGGACGGCGAGATTATCGCGATCGGGAACAACAAGGTCACTTCGAACCTGGACCCGACGGCGCATGGCGAGGTCAGCGCTATCCGTGCCGCCTGCCAGAAGCTGGGCACCTTCTCGCTCGAGGGCTGCGTCTTGGTCACCTCGTGTGAGCCGTGCCCGATGTGTCTTTCCTCTGCGCTGTGGGCGAGAGTCGACCGGATCATCTTCGCCGCTGATCGGGACGACGCTGCGGTGGCCGGTTTCGACGACCGCAGGTTTTACGACCTGTTCGAGAAGAAGCCCGCGGAGCTGTGGCCGATGGCGATCGAGCGAGTGGACATGCCGAACCGTACGGCGCCGTTCGACGCGTGGGTGGCCAAGTCCGACCGAATCGATTACTGAAAATCCCGTTCACCGCGCACCGGCATCGAGTGAATCGAAGATTCCCCGCAAGCTGGGTTTCGGTATGACGACCGGGTCATCCGTCGCCCTGGGGGTCGTCTCCTGGGACCTCGTCGTAACACGGCGCAGGTGCCGGGCCCGGGAGGCGACCTCCGCCCCGCCGGTCGACGCGAACGCGTATAGACACGCAGGCCCTTCACCCCGTCCCCCGCACGACAGCCGCTGCCAGGTATCAACAAGTACTTCTTCGATGCGCGGGTCGATACGCCGGATCCGGCCGGAGGCTTCATCTGCTGGGACTTGGGGACCGCCACCACGTAACCGACGACCAACTGCTGGAGCGGGCGACGGAAGTGCCAGTCCTGCCCGCACGCCTGGTCGGGTGACCCAGGCGGCGGGCGGATCAGCGGTGAGGCAGCTCCGGACGATGTCCCGGGCCAGTTCGCCCGTGAGAAAGCCACCGTGTTCGTCAGGGATCTTCGCCGCCCGGCAACGTCGGCGGTCGGACGTCGGGGGCTTCGGCAGGTAGAGCTCACGGCTAGCTGGCGCGCGATCCGGGCTGCAGGCAGGGGGATGACGTTCGGGTCGTCGAAAGACGCAAGGTGCGTCCTGCCCTGGTGAGGCCGGCCTGCTGAAGTGACGGCATAGTCGTGCCCAAAGGGTGCCCCGCATATGTGCGTTCGCACGAGCGCGGGGCACCCCCTGTCGATGCGGGTAGAGAGTCAGTTCCCCTCAGTTTCGAAGGTGCGCAGCAAATCGGCAGCGACGCTCACGGCGATTGTCGCGGGTTCCTTGCCGGTGATGTCGGCCATCCCGATCGGGGTCTTGATCCGATCGATGGTGGCGTCGTCGTGACCGCCCTCGGTGGCGAGGCGTTTGCGGAACCGCACCCACTTGGCCGCCGACCCGATCAGCCCGATGGAGCCGAGGTGGGTTGTACGCAAGGCGGCGTCGCACAGAGCGGCGTCCTCGGCGTGATCATGGGTCATGATCAGGACGTGGGTGCCGTGCGGCAACTCTTCCAGCACCTCCTCGGGCAGCAGCGGCGTGTGATGCACGTGCACCTGCGCCACCGCGTCCGCCAGTACGTCGAGCCGCTCCTCGGTGAGGATGTCGGAGCGGGTGTCGATCAGATGGAGGTCGAGGTCCTGACGTGCCAGGATGCGCGCCAGTTCCAGCCCTACGTGCCCTACGCCGAAGACCGCGACTGCCCGTACCACCGGCAGCGGTTCGAGCAGCACTGAGACCGTGCCACCGCAGCACTGCACGCCATGCTGGTTGGTCACCTTGTCGTTCAAAGCGAAATCAATCAACTCCGGCTCGGGCTTGGACGCGGCGATCATCTCCCTGGCTCGATCGATCGCGACAGCCTCGATGTTGCCGCCGCCGATCGAGCCCGACGTCTCGGTCTGCCCCACGACGAGTTTCGCACCGGCATCGCGCGGGGCATGGCCGCGCACGGTCGCAACGGTGACCAGCACACCGGACTCCCGGCGTGCTCGCAACCGTTGGACCGCGGCGATCCATGTCATGTCAGGCACCGTTCAACGCTTTTGCGTCGGTTCGGGGCTCGCCGTTGGCGGCGTGCCCGTTTCCGGTGTGGCTGTCAGCGGCAAACCCGTTACGGGCGTGACCGTTCCGAGAGGCATCGTTCTGGCGAGCCGCCTGGATCGCCCAGTACACCGCCTCCGGGGTTGCGGGCGAAGCCAACTCGACGCTGGCCCCGCTCGGTCCGAACGCGGCGGCGGCCTGCCGCAACGCTTCCCGCACCGAGAACGCCAGCATCAGCGGAGGCTCACCCACCGCCTTGGACCCGTACACCGAGCCCTCTTCGGTGGCGTTCTCCAGAAGCGTGACGTTGAACTCCTCAGGCATCTCCGAGAAGCTCGGCAGCTTGTAGGTGCTCGCTGCCTGGGTCAGGAGCCGGCCCCGGTTCGGCCCGTCAGTGGCGTCCCAGCGCATGTCCTCGAGCGTCAGCCAGCCCGCCCCCTGGACGAAGCCACCCTCGACCTGACCGATGTCGATCATCGGGGACAGACTGTCGCCGACATCGTGCACGATGTCTACCCGCCGGATGCGGTACGCGCCGGTGAAGCCGTCCACCTCCACCTCCGCCGCGGCGGCGCCGTGGGAGAAATACTTGAACGGGGAGCCCCTGAACGTCTTCGCGTCCCAGTGCAGTCCTTCGGTCCGGTAGAAACCGGCTGCCGACAACTGAACTCGCTGGAAGTACGCGGTGCGCACCAGGTCGTCCCAGGCCAGCTCCTTGTCGCTGCCCAGGGTGCGCGCGACGCCCTCGACGATGCGTACGTCCGAGGCGTTCGAGCCCAGCTGCGAGGCGGCCACCTGTAGCAGCCGCTCACGCAACTGCTCGCAGGCGTTCTTCACCGCCGCACCGTTGAGGTCCGCCCCGGAACTGGCGGCGGTGGCGGAGGTGTTGGGCACTTTGTCGGTTCGCGTCGGGGCCAGCCGGACCTTGTGCAGCGGAATACCCAGCGTGGTCGCGGCCACCTGCAGCATCTTGGTGTGCAGGCCCTGGCCCATCTCGGTGCCGCCGTGGTTGATCAGGACGGAGCCGTCCTTGTAGATCAGCACCAGCGCGCCGCCCTGGTTGAAGGCGGTGAGGTTGAACGAGATTCCGAACTTGATGCCGGTGACCGCGAGTGCCCGCTTGGTGTTCGGGTGTGCGGCATTGAAGGCGGCGATCTCGCGCTTGCGATCGGCGACGCCGCCGTTGTCCAGGGTCTTCTGCCAGACGGCGGAGATCCGTTCGGGCTGGACGACCGGCTGTCCGTACGGCGTCGCCTGACCCTGCTGGTAGAAGTTGCGCTCCCGCAACTCCATGGGATCCAGGCCGAGCAGCGGCGCGCACCGGCCCATGATGTCCTCGATGACCAGCATGCCCTGCGGTCCGCCGAAGCCGCGGAATGCGGTGTTGGAGACCTTGTTGGTCTTGGCGATGCGACCGGCGATACTCGCGTTGGGAAGCCAGTAGGTGTTGTCGATGTGGCACAGCGCACGGGCCACCACCGGCTCGGACAGATCCAGGCTCCAGCCGCCGTCCGCGGTCAGGGTGGCGTCCAGTGCCCGGATGCGGCCGTCGGCGTCGAAGCCGATCTTCCACTGGGCGTGGAACCCGTGCCGCTTACCGGACATGGTCAGATCCTGCGTCCGGTTGAGCCGCAGCCGAACCGGGCGGCCGGTCAGCTTGGCACCGAGTGCGGCGACGGCCGCGAACCCGTGCGGCTGCATTTCCTTTCCGCCGAAGCCGCCACCCATCCGCAGACACTGCACGGTCACCTCGTGGCTGTGCAGACCGAGCACGTGCGCGACGATTTCCTGGGTCTCCGAAGGATGCTGGGTGCTGCTCTGGATGAACACCTGCTCGGCCTCGTCGACATGGGCCAGCGCCGCGTGCGTCTCGAGGTAGAAGTGTTCCTGGTCGGAGAACTGGAACTCGCCGGTGAACACGTGCGCGGAGTCGGCGAAGCCGGCGTCGACGTCGCCGGCCAGCATCACGGGCTGAGCGCCGTGAAAACTGTTGGCCGCGATGGCGTCCTGCAGCGTGACCACGGAGGGCAGTTCGTCAAGTTCTACCTCGACGGCCGCCGCACCGAGCCGGGCCGCCTCCAGGGTCTCACCGAGCACCCAGGCGACCGCGTGGCCGTAGAACATGACCTCGTCGGGGAACAGCGGTTCGTCGTGCTTCATCCCGGCATCGTTGACGCCGGGTACGTCAGCACCGGTCAGGACGCGGACCACGCCGGGCACGGCGAGCGCGGGCTCGGTGCGCAGCGCGTTGATCCTGCCGTGGGCCTTCATGACCTGGACCGGGTAGGCGTGCAGCACGTCCTTGGTGCGGTAGACCAGGTCGTCGGTGTACAGCGCGGTACCGGTGACGTGCAGGGTGGCACTCTCGTGCGGCATCGAGACGCCGACGACAGGCTTTTCGGGGCGTTCGGACAAATGACTCATGACGACACCGCCTCAGTGGTTTGCGCGTACAGCTTCAGCAGGCTCTGGCCCAGCATCGCGGAACGGTAGAGGGCGCTGGCGCGATGATCGTTCATCGGTGTGCCCTCGCCCCGCAGCTCCCGGGCCGCGGCCTCGACGGTCTCCGTCGACCACGGCTTGCCCTCCAGGGCCGCCTCGGTGGCGAGGGACCGGATCGGGGTGGCGGCCACGCCGCCCAGCCCGATGCGTGCCTTGCGGACGATCCCGTCCTCGATGTCGAGCGCGAAAGCGACTGCCACGCTGGAGATGTCGTCAAAGCGCCGCTTGGCGATCTTGTGGAAGGCCGCGACCGGCGACAGCGGCAACGGGATGCGTACCGAGCGGATCAGCTCGCCGGGACGCCGCACGCTCTGCCGGTAGCCGGTGAAGTAGTCCGCCAGCGGGACCTCGCGCTCACCGTCGGCGTCGGCGAGCACCACCGATGCCTCCAGCGCGAGCAGCACCGGCGGGCTGTCACCGATGGGGGAGCCGGTACCCAGGTTGCCGCCGAGGGTCGCACCGTTGCGGATGAGCCGGGACGCGAACTGCGGAAACAGCTCTGCGAGCAGCGGGACTTCGCCGTCGAGACGGCGTTCGATCTCGGTGAGCGTCAGCGCCGCCCCGATCTCGATGCAGTCGGATTCGACTCGCAGCTCCCGCAGTTCGGACAGCCGGTCGATGCCGACCACGCAATCCGCCCGGCGGGAACGGATGTTCACCTCGACGCCCCAGTCGGTGGAGCCGGCGACCACCACCGCGTCGGGCCGCTCGCGCAGCAACTCCAGCGTTTCGGACAGGGTGCTCTTCCGCAGGAAAACACTGTCGTCCTGGGTGTATTCGGTGGCAGCCGGTGCGGGCGGGGACTGCTCGCGACGCTGCGCCAGCGGATCCTCATCGGTGGGTGTTCCGACGGCGAAAGCGGCATCGCGAATGGGACGGTAACCGGTGCAGCGGCACAGGTTTCCGCTCAGGGCGTGCAGGTCGAAACCGTTAGGACCGTGCTCGGCATCGGTGCTGTCGTCCGGGCCCGTGCTGTTGGCCAAGTCCGCATGCGCGCAGCGGTTGGGTCGGTAGTACTCGGCGGCCATGCTGCAGATGAATCCCGGCGTGCAGTAACCGCATTGGGAGCCGCCGCGCACCGCCATCTCCTCCTGCACCGGGTGCAGGGTGGGCGGCTTGCCGGGTTCGCCTGCGGTGGCGAGACCTTCGGAGGTGATGATCTCCTGACCGTCGAGCGCCGCGACCGGGACCAGGCAGGCGTTGACCGCCACCCAGTCGGTCGGCTTGTTCACCCCGGGACGGGCCACCAGGACCGAGCAGGCGCCGCATTCACCCTCGGCGCAACCCTCCTTGGTTCCGGTGAGGCCACGCTCGCGCAGGAAATCCAGCGCTGTGGTGTGGGGCGCAGCCGGTGAAATCGGTGCTTCTTTCCCGTTGACCGTGATCCGCGCCGCTACCATGACAGGCCTTCATTTCGGTGCGCGATCGGTCGATTCATCATGTTCGCCAATTTCAGGCAGCTTTCTGTGTTCAGACGCGCCACGTGAGAGGAGTGGGCGCAGAAAGGCACGTAACAGCGACGTGCGGGAAGGTGGTGACGGGAAACCCGGAATGTGCCACGAACGGGCACATCAGAACGGCGTGCTCAGCAGCCGTGCGCGATCCGACCCGGAACCCAGACCGTGCACTGGGCGAGGCGACCAAGATCAGAGCTGGTGTACATCCGCTGGTCGCCTCCTTTCCGGTAGTCATGGGTCGACGATTACCGTAAGTTAGTGGCTCGGGCCACAGAGGTCAAGAGGTTGACCTCTGCATCTCGAGAACCGATCGGATGCGAGGCTGGGGCGCCACCGCTGGGTGGTCGAGCGCGCAGTGTCGTGGCCGGCCGGCTGCCGTCGCCCGCACCGCTGCTACGAACGCAAGGCCGAGCCGTCGCCATCCTCAGCAACTCGATGGCCGCGAGTTGTCGCGACCGGCTCACCGCCCGCCCGACCATCGATCACATCGCAACACCGGCCTTGCAACCCGGTCCGGTCTGCATCACATCAGTGATCCCGACCTGAGACGCGCCCCCGGCCGACCGAGGAATCCGTCAAAGCGTGGCAGCGCTGGGCGATGACTCGGTGGCGGCGTCGCCAGCGGGACCAGTTCAATGCGTGGCCGACGTGCCGGAGATGCGTCGGCGAGGGGCGGTTAGCTGCCAGGCGTGGTGCCGCGTACGCGATCTTCCAAACTTGGGCCCCACCAGCGCTATGATCGGCGGATGATGCCACGAAGGGCCAACGCCGCGTAGGGCCCCGGGTGCGCTTCGGGTCAGGCCGCCCGCTCGCCAAAGCCGTAGTCAGACCAGCACCTTGCTCATCGACACTTGCCCTGGGCCACCCGTATGCAGCGCCGTGCATACGTACCTTTTCGTCGACGGCCTCGATTTGATCGCGCGCAGCAACAGCAGCGTCATGGGCATGCATCCGGAGGAGCTTCTCCGGCCCGGCGGACCGCTCTACCCGACAGACGCCGCCCGCAGCGTCCGCCTGGCGTCTCAGGAACATTCCGAGTCCGGCTCTTTGGAGCTCCACATCCGGGTGCGACTACGTGGTGAGACGGTCGTCTGGAGCGAGCTGATGTGTCCGGGCCGCGACCACGGGGTAATCGAGGAGGCCTGCTTCGACCTGGGGCAATACGTGGGCGAGATCGAGCGAGCGCATCGCCTGCGCCCCTGGGCAGCGCCTTCGTCGGCTTGAAAGTCTGTCATTGAACGCCGAGGCTGCCGTCCCGCAGTCGAGTACAGCAACCGATTCGCCCGTGAGCGCCCTGTGACGGCCGGCAGCATCCCGGCAGCGGCCGGTATGACCGTCGCAGACCGATCTGGCGAGAGCTACGGATCAGAAGGGTCACCGACACCCAGGCTGACATCAACGACGCCGGACGGAGACGTACCCCACCGCCCTTGCGCAGTCGCCGTGTGAGTGGCTGGTGGCGGCCGGAGCAGGCCCTGATCGAACTCCTAGAGGTCCGTCGCGTCACGGGGGCCCATGCACGGCGACCGGCGGAGAGGTCGTCGGTGTTCGTCCACCACCGCGACTCATAGCCCAGGAGCTTCATCAGTCGCTCAGCGGCTCGAAGCGCATGGGCACGGTCGCGCCGTAGCCCAGGGAACACCAGGTCGTCGACCGACAGGTAGGTCATGAGCTCCGCTGCGCGGTGTCCGGTCGTCTCGGTGAGTGCGTCAGCGATCTCCGCCGGCGATTCCGGTTCCCTGGGCACCGTGCACGGCATAGCGCGCCCATGCCTGCTGGGCTTCAACGGCAAGGCGGGGCAAGGCGGTGGACCTCTTCACAAACGGCGCCGACCCCTGCGGGGACAACTCGCCCATAGACGTTCTCGCCGTCGGCCAGCGATCCCAAGAGTCTCTGCAGCTCCGTTCTCCACGAAGCCCCATGGTTGCAGAGCCCATCGCCACCGGTAGCCGTGCCAGAGCCGTTCCGCCAGAACAACCTGTCAGCCATGGTCAGTTGAGGGTGCGTACGGCGTGGCTGCGCACTACAGGCCGCGCGCGGCGATCGTGGGGAGGCGTCCTGGGTGAGCCGGTCCAGAGATCACCCCAAGGTCCAGAGATCGCCCCAAGCTTACAAACCAATTGTCGGCGGTTCGACAGCGTAGGAGCGCGCCAAGGCGACGGAAATTGGCCGCCAGCGCTTCAGCTTGAGGACGCTCAGCCGGGTTGACGTGGACGAGCGCGGACTGCAGCAGGGTGCAGGGCGAGGATTGAGGTTTCGGCGTGCTCATTGTGCAGGCCCGTGAGGGCGCCATCCTTGCCGTAGTGGAGCACGGTGTTCGCGCTGTTCCACTTCTCGGCGACCGGGAGCCCGCCGTGGATCTCGCGGCGCGGGCCGGGGCTGGTGAGGTAGTCGCAAGCGGAGATCGTGCGGACGGCCCGAACAGCTCACCGCTGTCACTGCTGCACATCCGTGGCCGGGTTGGACCTTCCGTCGCCGTCGCCGTCGCTGAAAGGTGGTGACAAACAGCCAGGATGACTCGACGCCCCCGGTTGCCGATCATGTCTTTCGGTGTGGATCTTCGTTAAGTGAGAGAAGGCGCGGCCTTCCATGGTCGGATCCCTGCCTTGCTCACCTGGAGTGTTGCCTTGTCAATTGGCTACGACGTCTCTTCCTCCGCTTCGGTCCCCGATGACCTGCCCGAGGACGCAGTGGCCGTGGTGGGGGTCGGTGTGCGACTGCCCGGCGGCATCCGGTCCTTGGACGGACTGTGGGCGGCGCTTACGGAGGGGCGCGACCTGGTCGGTGAGGTTCCGGACGACCGGTTCGAGACCTCGGGGTTCGTCGCGCCCGTCCCTGTGCGGCCGGGCAAGTCCTGCACGGCGGCCGGGGGTTTCCTTGCCGACGTGGCGTCATTCGACGCGGGGTACTTCGGAATCGCTCCCAAGGAGGCGGCCCGGATCGATCCGCAGCAGCGGCTCCTGCTGGAGTGCGCAGTCGAGGCGTTCGACGACGCCGCGATCGATCCGGCGAGGCTGGCGGGCAGCGATACAGCCGTGCTGATCGGTGTCTCCTCGCATGACTATGCCGATCTGCAAGTGCGGCGGTCCCGTTCGGTCAACGCTTACACGATGACGGGGTCGGCGGCCAGCATCACGGCGAACCGCCTCTCTCACTTCTTCGATTTCCGCGGGCCCTCGAACGCGGTGGACACGGCCTGCTCGTCGGCGCTGACCGCGGTGCATCAGGCCTGCGACGTTCTGCGGTCGGGGCGCAGCCCGATGGCTGTGGCCGGGGCGGTGAATGTTCTGCTGAGTCCTTCGCCTTATGCAGGCTTCACTCAGGCGTCGATGCTGTCGCCGTCGGGGCGGTGCCGGCCCTTCTCGGCCGCGGCGGACGGGTACGTGCGGGCCGAGGGCGCCGGCGCGTTGCTGCTGAAGCCGCTGGCGGCGGCGTTGGCCGACGGTGACCGGATGCACGGGGTGATTGTGGCCAGCGGTGTCAACGCCGACGGGCGGACCGCTGGGCTGGCCTTGCCCAGTGCCCGCTCGCAGGCTGACCTGCTCACGCGGGTGTATGGGGGTGCGGGTCTCCGTGCGGGCGATGTTGCGTATGTGGAGGCTCACGGGACGGGGACGCAGGCCGGGGATCCGGTCGAGTGCCAGGCCCTGGGGCAGGTCTTGGGCAGCGGTGGTGACGGGCAGCCGCTGGCAGTGGGATCGGTGAAGTCCAATCTGGGGCACTTGGAGGCCGCCGCTGGCGTACCGGGGCTGCTGAAGGGGCTGTTGGTACTGCGGGAGGGCAGGATCCCGGCGACCCTGCATGTCACGCCGCAGAACCCGGCCATCGACTTCGCGGGCCTCGGGCTGGAGCCGGTGGTGCAGGAACGGCTGTTGCCGACGGTAGGCAAGGGCCTGGTGGGGGTTAACTCCTTCGGGTTCGGAGGCGCCAACGCCCACGTCGTCCTGGCGGCGGCTCCTGCTTCCAGTCGGATTCAGGCAGAGGATCGGCAGGAGAGTGCCTCGCGGACGCGTCTGCCCGTGGTCGTCTCGGCCCGCACCCCCCAGGCTCTCACCGAAGCCGCGCTCCTGTGGGCGGATCACTTCGAGGCCTTGGCGCAGCGGCAGGACGAACGAGCCGAAGGCCGTTTCTACGATGCCGCGTTCACGGCATCCAGGCGCCGTGCTGGGCTGGAGCAGCGGATCGCTGTCTTCGGGGAAGGGCCCGGTGAGGTGGCTGCGGCGCTGCGTGCGGTCGCGTCCGGGGAGCCGGCCACGGGGGCGGCAACGGCGCAGGCGGCTGACTGCGGCCGCGTGGGGTTCGTCTTCAGCGGCAACGGCGCGCAGTGGATGGGTATGGGAGCCGATCTGCTGGGTGCGGATGAGGCCTTCACGGCCGAGGTGAGCGCTGTGGACGGTGTGTTGCGGCCGATGGTGGGCTGGTCGGTGTACGAGGAGCTTGCCGGGGGGAGGGAACAGGGGCGCTGGGATCGGACCGAGGTGGCGCAGCCGTTGCTGTTCGCGGTGCAGGCCGGTGTGGTGGCGGCGTTGGCCGCCCGTGGTGTCGAGCCGGCGGCGGTGATGGGCCACAGTGTGGGTGAGGTCGCGGCGGCATACTGCGCGGGGGCACTGACCCGGTCGCAGGCTTGCCAGGTGGTCGCTGAACGCAGCCGCGCGCAGGCGGCGACCGCTGGGGCGGGCCGGATGGCAGCGGTGGGGCTGGGCTACGACGCGGCACGGCGGCACTTGGCCGAGGGGGGATATGCCGATCGTCTGACGGTCGCCGCGATCAATGCGGACCAGGATGTGACGGTCGCCGGTGAGGCGGCAGCGTTGGGCGAGTTCGGGGCACGGCTGGACGGCGAGGGTGTTTTCTTCCGGGATCTGGGGCTGGATTACGCCTTCCACACGCCTGCGATGGACCGGATCCGCGAGCCGCTGGCCGATGCGCTGGGGGGTATTCGTCCCGGCAAGTGCCGCGTGCCGTTTGTCTCCACCGTGACGGGCACTGCGCTCGAGGGAACGGCTCTTGATGGCGGGTACTGGTGGGCCAATGTGCGCGAGCCGGTCCGGTTCGCCGAGGCGGCCGCGGTGCTGGCCGGGGATGAGCTTCAGTGCGATGTGCTCGTGGACGTCGGTCCGCATCCGGTGCTCAGCGGATATCTGCGGCGCGTGGTGTCTCACGGCGGCTCCCGTGTCAACGCCGTTCCGACGCTCTCGCGCGTCCACTCTGGCCCGGCGGCCCTGGATGCGGCGCACGCCCGCCTGCTGGCGCTGGGCGCTCGGGTCGACTGGTCGGTCTTCTTCCCAAGGCGGGGCACGGTGGTTGGCATGCCTGCCTATCCCTGGCAGCGAGAGCGGCACTGGAACGGCGATCCGCAGTGGTGGCGCGAGGACGACGCCGGGGAGGACGCCACGCGGGTGCGACAACCGCTGCTGGGCATCCGGCAGCCGGTCGCTGAGCCGGTGTGGCGCCAGCGCCTCGATCCCGACGCCCTGGCGTGGCTGGCCGACCACACGGTCGAGGGAACGGTGGTGTGGCCTGCGGCCGCCTACACCGACATGGCGCTGGCCGCCGGGATGGAAACCCACGGCGCACCGACAGAGATCACCGGACTCATCTTCGAGCGGGCGCTGAGCCTGCCATTCGACGACGCGGAGATGGAGATCGAGCTGTCCACCAGCCTGGCGGGCGACGGAGCACTCGTCGTTTCCAGCCGCGCCAACAGCCAGGGCGACTGGCGTCCACACGCACGTGGTCGGGTGAGGCGCCTGCTGCGTGAGCGGCCTTCGGTACTTGACGCGGACGCGATCCGCTCCAGACTTCCGCAGGTCCTGTCTGCGCGGGAGCACTACGACGCCTGCGCACAGGCGGGCTTGCCCTACGGGCCGGCCTTCCAGACTCTGACCGGCCTGCTCGCCGGCCCCGGGGAGGTCCTGGCGCAGTACGCAATGACGATCGAACCGGGTCCGGGTCATATCGCCCACCCCACTGTCCTGGACGGGGCCTTGCAGGCGGGCATGCCGCTCATCAGCGCCGTCACCGACGAGGCCTGCCCCTACCTGCCCGCCGTCATCGACACCGTCCGTTGCTGGCACCCCATGCCCGCAACGGGGCTGGTCCATGTGCGCCATCGCTCGATCACCACCCAGGAAGCGGTGTGGGACATCACCGTCAGCGGCCCTGACGGCGTGGTAGCGCTGGAACTCCTGGGGTGCAGGCTGAGGCGCTTCGAAGCGGGCCGCCCAGCCCGACCCCAGCGGTTGGCCGAGGCCCTGCGAGCGGCTCCCCTGCCTGGGCAGGCCGCGCGCCCGTCGCCGCTGCCGGCGCCCCGGCAGGTCTTCGCCGCCTGCTCCCAGGAACTGGCGGCACTCACCGACGCGTGGCAGGCGGGGCCCTACGACCGGTTCCGGGCGAGGGGCCTGGAGGTGGCCAGCCATTTCGTCGGAGCCGCGGTACGTGAACTGCTGCCCGGCACCAACATCGTCACCGTCGAGAAGCTCATCGCGGCAGGTGCCGGTGCCCAGCACACTCCACTGCTCCACCACCTGCTGGGCATGGCCGCCCAGCGAGGGGTACTCGAGTTGGTCGGCCCCGGCTGCTGGCAGCTGGGGAAGGAGCCCACCCCCGCGCCGATGTTCGCCGCGATGCTCGACGAATTTCCCGGGGAGGCGATCACCGGGCTGCTCTACGGAGTCTTCGGACAGCATCTGCCGGGGGTACTTCGGGGTGATGTCGACCCGCTCGAGCTGCTGTTCTCCGAAGCTGACGCCCTGGCGAGCCGCTTCTATGACGGTGCTCCCGTCCTGGCTCACCACGGCCGTCTCGCCGCTGCCATCCTGGTGGCAGCAATCGCCCAATGGCCCAAGGACCGCCCGCTGCGGATCCTGGAAGTCGGAGCGGGCACCGGCTCCACCACCGCGGCTCTCCTGCCCCACCTGCCGCCCGGACTGACCACCTACACCTTCACCGACATCTCCTCCGCCTTCTTCCCGCAGGCGCGGGCCCGTTTCGCCGCCTACGACTTCGTCGACTACCAGGTCCTCAACCTGGAAGGCGAACTGGCCGGACAGGGCTTCACCTCTTCGTCCTTCGACATCGTCGTGGCATCGAATGTTTTGCACGCCACCGCCGACCTCAAAGCCACGCTTGGCCGGGTCGCGGATCTGCTGGCCGACGACGGGCTCCTCCTCGCGGTGGAGAGCCACAGCCTCGATCTCCTGGCTCCGCTCTTCGGGCTGCTGGACACGTTCTGGGCCACCACCGATCACGATCTGCGGCCCGACGGGCCGCTCCTGGACCGAGACCGGTGGAAAACCCTCCTTGACCACAGCGGCTTCACCGGCACCGTCTCCACCGGCAGCTCCGCTTCCTTCTCGCTGAGCGATCACTCCGTCCTCGCCGCTGCCCGCCGCCCGCGCCGCACCGCTGAAAGCACCGTTCCACTCCCCCCGCCCACCCCCGGCGCGGTCGGCGCACGCCGGTGGCTGGTGGGCACCCTGCCCGGCCGCCAAGCAGGTGAAGCCAGCCTCCAGAGTGCGCTCGTAGCCTCTCTGCGCCGAAGCGCGGCCGCCGAGTGCGTCACCACCGTGCCCCTGGAAGACTCCTGTTGGGCGGCCCTGCTCGCCCACGAACAGCCGCCGACCGACCTCGTCCTGCTGGCCGAGGACAACAGCGCACCACCGACCGGCGTGACCGACACAGCAGTCCGGCACCTGTCGGTCCTGCGGGAGCTCAGCGTGGCGTGCGCGCAACCGTCCGGCAGCAGCGACCTGACCGTGTGGCTGGTCCACAGCAGCCCTCACCAGCCCATGACACCGCCGCCGGCGGCCGACATCGCCGGCGCGTGGGGAGGAGCGCGCACCCTGGCGAACGAGCATCCGACGCTGACGGTCCGCAGGATCGCCCTCACAGGCGCCCGCGACACCGAAGCCTGCGACCTGTTGGCCGGGCACCTGACACGGGAAATGCTGCTGCGCCCGGAGGACGACGAAGTCGTCCTCACCCCGCAAGGGCGCTTCACCACCGTCGTGCGGCCCCTGTCACCACCTGTGCGTCCCAGCGGGACCAGCGGCTACACCCTCACGCTGGACAACCCCGGGTTGCACTACCGGCTGAGCTGGCGAGCCGCCGGGCCCCCCGTGCCCGGGGCCGGTGAAGTGGTGATCTCGGTCGCGGCGGCGGCGCTGAACTACCGCGACATCATGGTCGCCACCGGCCGGGTCCCCGCGGTCGCGTCCAGCCGCCTGACCGACCGGGCCGGTGTCGGCCTCGAATGCGCCGGCGTGATCAGCGCGGTCGGTCCCGGCGTCACCCACCTCGCCCCCGGTGACCGGGTAGCGGCACCGGCACGAGGCGCCTTCGGTACCCACGCCCTCGCCCGCGCCGACCGCATCGTGCCCCTTCCTGCGGACATGACCTTCGCCGAGGGCAGCACCCTTCCGGTGGCCCTCGGCACCGTCCACCACAGCCTCCACCACCTCGCCCGCCTGACCCGGGGCGAGACCTTGCTCATCCACGGTGCCGCCGGCGCCGTGGGCCTGGCCGCCCTGCAGTACGCCCGGCGCGTCGGCGCCCACGTGATCGCCACCGCAGGCACCCCCGTCAAGCGCGACGCGTTGCGCCTGCTGGGAATCGAGCACGTGCTGGACTCACGGCGGCTGGACTTCGCCGAACAGGTCAAGGACCTCACCGGCGGCGAGGGAGTCGACGTAGTCCTCAACTCCCTCGCGGGCGAGGCGCTGGTGCGCAGTGTCGGCCTGCTCAAACCTCATGGCAGGTTCATCGAACTGGGCATGCGGGACTTCCTGCTGGACAGCCCGCTGCCCCTGGCCCCGTTCGTGCGCAACCTCTCGTTCTTCGGGGTGGACCTGTCACCCATGCTGAACGGGCCCTCACCCTTGATGGACGCTCACCTCTCGGAGCTCAGTGAGGCCGTGCACGTGGGCGATTACAAGCCGCTGCCGCACCGCACCTACCCCGCCCACCGCATCGCGGAAGCGTTCAGCAGCCTCCAGCACTCCCGGCACATCGGCAAGGTCGTCGTCACCTTCGAAGACCAGGTCCCCCTCCACCAGAACGCCCAACGGACCGCCCTGGACCCTGAAGCCACCTACCTCATCACCGGCGGCCTGAGCGGACTGGGCGCCGCCACTGCACGCCATCTGGCCAACCGCGGCGCCCGCCACCTCACCCTGCTCAGCCGCCGCGGCGACAGCGCCCCCGAAGCCGCCCCTCTCCTGGCCGACCTGCGCGGCACCGGCGCGGACGCCACCGTGTACGCGGCCGACGTCAGCGACGAAGCAGCCCTGCGCAGGATCCTGCAGGACATCGACACATCCGGGCGCCGACTGGCCGGCGTCGTCCACGCCGCCATGGTCCTGGACGACGGGCCACTGGCCGACCTGAGCAATGAGCGCCTGCGCACCGTCCTCGCGCCCAAGACGACCGGAGGCCTGCTCCTGGACTCCCTGACCCGCGAGCGCGCTGTGGACCTGTTCGTCGTGTACAGCTCGGTGGCAGCCCTGGCCGGCAACATGAAGCAAGGGCCCTACGTCGCCGGCAATCTCGCCCTGGAGGCCCTGGCCCGCGAACGGCACCGATCCGGCCTGCCGGCCCTGGCCGTGCAGTGGGGCAGCATCTCCGACACCGGTTACGTCCACCGCAGCGGCCGAGGCTCCGAGATGGCCGCGATCGGTCTCGGCCACCTCACCGCCACCGACGCCCTCGCCTGCATGGACGAACTGCTGGAGCGGGGCAATGCCCCGAGCGTGACCATCGGCCTTTTCGACTGGGACCTGCTGCAGCAACACGTGATGCCGTCCCTGGCAGCCCCCCGCACCTCCGGCCTGCTCCAGGGCCGCCAAGAACGCGAAGCCGCACACCACTGGCGCACCACCCTGGCCGCCGCCGCCGGCCCCACCGAAGCCATCCAGCTGATCGAGGACAAGCTCACCGACCTCCTGGCACGGGTTCTGCAGACCGAACCCGAACGCATCGACCGCTCCCGCCGCCTGGAACTACTCGGCCTGGACTCCCTGATGGCCCTGGAACTGTCCACCGCGCTGGGCGAGAACACCGGCTGTGACCTGCCCGTCGTGGAACTCGTCGGGGCAGGCAGCCTGACCGACCTCGCCCAGCGTGTCGCCGCGCGCCTGGGCCGCCTGGAGCACTGAGCACCCGGTGGCAGCCGCCCCACGGATGGCGCGGCGACCACCGCCCCACGCCCGTACAACCCCTCAGGACACGCAACCTTGACACTCCACAACGACGCCGGTGCGGGACCCACGCTCACGGCTCTCACCAACCACTCCGACGCCACCACGCGGCTGGTGTGCATCGGACCGGCAGGCAGCACCCCCGCCTTCTACCTCCCTCTCGCGCAACACCTGCCTGCGACAGTGGACCTCCACGCCGTTCAACTGCCCGGCGGCGGCCACCTCGCCGACCAACCACCTCTCACCGACCCGCAGCAGATCCCGCAGGCCCTGGCCGAGCTGATCCGCCACAGCACCGACGAACGGCCCTTCGCGCTGTTCGGCCACAGTCTCGGCGCTCTCCTCGCCTACGAAACCGCGCGCGCCCTGCACCGCGGCCGCGGCCGCGGCCGCCCGCCCGTGCTGCTCGCGGTGTCCGCCCTGCCCGCCCCCCACCAGGACACCCTCCTCACCATGCTCGCGCCCCTCTTCTTGGACAGTCGCCAGGGGCTGGTGAAAATCATGGGATCCCTGCCGGACAAAGTCCCGCACGACCGCCGCATCCTCACGGCGGCCGTCCCGTTCGTAGCGGACCTGCTCATGGCCCTGCAGTACCGACACCACCACGAGCCACCGCTCGATCTGCCCCTGGCCGTGTACGGCGGCAGCGACGACCCCCTCGTCTGCTCCGACGCCCTGAACGCCTGGAGCGATCTCGTCCTGCAGCCCATTACCCCCCGGCTCTTCCCCGGTACGCACACCTACCCAGCCCATCAGGCCGGTGCTCTGGCCGAGCGGCTCGCCAAGGACCTCCACGCCGCACACCGCTACACACCCGACCGCCCATGACCGGCCGCCATGACCCATCGCATACGAGGTGGTGGTCCCGGCGGTGCGGGCCGGCCGGGCGGTCAGGAGGTGCGCTGCTGCGGCCGACGCGAACAGACTGCCCCGGCTTGGGCGACATCAGCCCGGTCCGCCGCTGGGCCGCCACCGGCGTCGTCTGCCTGAGCCTGTTCCTCCTCGGTCTGGACCTCACCGTCCTCAACGTCGCCGTCCCCGACCTCCAACACCGTCTGCAGCCCACCATGGCGCAGGTGCAGTGGATCGTCGACGGCTACGCTCTCGTCCTGGGCGGCACCGTCCTGGCCTGTGGAGCCCTCACCGACCGCATCGGCCGCCGCCGCTCCCTGATGCTCGGACTGGCCCTGTGCGGCCTCACCTCCCTTCTCGGCGTCACCGCCACCAGCCCCGACCAGGTCATCGCCGCCCGCTGCGGCATGGGCGCCGGAGCCGCCCTGATGATGCCCGCCACCCTCTCCACCATCACCGCCCTCTTCCACGATCCCCGCCCACGCCGACGAGCCATCGCTTTGTGGGCAGCGGTGGGCAGCACCGGCGGCCTGACCGGACCGGTTGTCGGAGGCTGGCTGGTCGAACACTCCTCCTGGCGCGCCGGATTCTGGATCAACCTGCCCGTCGCCGCAGCAGCGATCGTCCTGACCCGGTGGCTCGTACCAGAATCCCGCGCCCGGCAGCCCCAGCGTGTCGACTGGCCCGGAGCCGCCCTGTCGACCGGCGGCCTTCTCGCCCTCGTCTGGGCGATCATCGAAGGACCCGCCCGAGGATGGACCAGCCCGCCCATCCTGTGCGGCTTCACCGCAGCGGCCCTGCTCCTGTGCGTGTTCCTCATCTGGCAAGCACGCAGCACCGCACCCATGCTGCCCCTCGCCCTGCTCCGCAACCGCCGCATCAGCACCGCCACCACGGCGCTCGCTCTGATGTCCTTCGCCTTGTTCGGCGCCCTGTTCGTCATGACGCTCTACCTCCAAAGCATCCTTGGCTACACCCCCTGGCAGGCCGGCCTGCACACGCTCCCCCTCCCCGCGGCCCTCGCCACCGGGGCGGTTACCGCGCTGATACTGCTCGGCCGGTGGAGAGAACCACGCTGCATGGCCCTGGGCCTGGCCCTGGTGACCACCGCCTTCGCGGTCCTCGCCGGCACCAGCACCACCTCCGGCTACCGCCGGCTGCTCGTCTTCCAGGTCATCGCCGGCTTCGGCGCCGGTATCGTGGCCACCGCCGGAACCGAAAGCGTGATGCGCACCGTCCCCGCCGACCGCTCCGGCCTCGGCTCTGCCATCAACGACGCCACCCGCCAGATCGGCGCCACCCTCGGCGTCGCCGTCCAAGGTTCCGTCCTGACCACGACGCTTACTTCCCGCCTGCAGACCCTCTCCGCCACAGCCCCCGCGGACCTGGCCGAAGCGGCAACCGACGGCCGCCTCACCGCCGCACAAGCCGCCGGCCCTCCCTCAGGCGCACGCCACCAGCTCTCCACCGCCACCCGGCAAGCCTTCATCGACGGCCTCACCGTCACAGCCCTCACTGCCGCAGCAGTCACCCTGGCAGCCACCGCTTGCGTCGTCCTCTCCCAGACGTGGCCCACCGCAGGGACCCGCAATCGCAGCGGTGAAACGCAGCCGTCCGTCGCACCCCCCGGGCTTGAGTGAGAACCGGGGGTGCGCGTGGGTCGGGTCGACCTCACGACCGCTGTGGACCGGCAGCGGGAACGCGCGGGAGGCGCCGTCCGGGTGTCACCGTCAACCGTCCCTGTAGCGCGGGAAAGCGGCGTGGTGCGGCCGACCAGGCGCAGCCGCCCGTCGCGCAGCGTACGGGGACGGAGAACTCGACACGTTCTCACTGGTCATCGATGAAACTTCCTTGATCAGGGGTTACACCGAACGATTTCCAGTCCCCGGACCGGGCTCGGTCTTCCCTGGGGCGACTCCTTACGAACGGCACCGGTTGACGGCGAGGACCACCACCCTCTCGCCTGCCAATCGTTGATCTCCGCTGCGGGTCGCAGATCGGATCTCCGGAACATCTGGGACCATTCACCCATGGCGCCCGGGACAGACACGGCTGAGAGTTCGGCAACAGCGCGACTCGTCCTGCTGACACTCGCGGCCGGTCAGTTCCTGATGACGCTCGACAGCTCCGTCATGAACGTCTCCATCGCGACGGTGGCCGACGACGTGGGCACGACGGTCACGGGGATCCAAGGCGCCATCACGGCCTACACGCTCGTGATGGCAATGCTCATGATCCCTGGCGGCAAGGTCGGGGCCGTCATCGGCCGAAAACGGGCATTCATGATCGGCTGTGGCATCTACGGCTGCGGCTCCCTGATCACGGCGCTCGCACCGAACTTGCCGGTGCTACTGCTCGGCTGGTCATTCCTCGAGGGGGTGGGAGCGGCGCTCATCCTGCCCGCGATCGTGGCGCTGGTGGCCGGAAACTTCACCACTGAACGCCGTCCCGCCGCCTACGGACTCGTCGCGGCCGCAGGAGCCGTTGCGATCGCGTTCGGTCCGCTCATCGGAGGTGTCGCGACGACGTACTTCTCCTGGCGCTGGGTTTTCGCCGGTGAGGTCTTGATGGTGCTCGGCATCGTGGTGCTCGCCCGCCGCATCGCTGACGGTGCGAGCGACGAACACCCCCGCATCGATCTCGTCGGCGCTGTGCTCTCCGCACTCGGGCTCGGCCTCTTCGTCTACGGCGTACTGCGCTCGGCCGAGTGGGGCTGGTTCCGCCCGAAGCACGACGCGCCTTCGTGGCTCGGGGTCTCGCTGGTCGTGTGGCTGATGCTGGCCGGCCTGCTCCTGCTGTGGCTCTTCCTCCGCTGGGAAGCCCGCCTCGTCAAGCGGCACAAGGAGCCGCTCGTCGATCCGGCCATACTGCGCAACAAGCAGCTCACCGGTGGATTGACCATGTTCTTCTTCCAGTACCTCGTGCAGATGGGCGTGTTCTTCGTCGTACCGCTCTACCTGTCGGTCGCCCTGGGGCTGTCCGCGCTCGCGACCGGTGCTCGCATCCTGCCGCTCTCGCTGACACTGCTGGCGGCAGCGGTCCTGATCCCACGCTTCATCCCGGACGTCTCTCCACGGCGGGTGGTGCGGCTCGGCATCCTCGCGTTGCTGGCAGGCTCGGTGGCCTTGATGGCCGCGCTCGACGCAGACTCCGGTGCGGAAATCGTCACCATCCCCCTTCTACTGATCGGGCTCGGCATGGGGGCGCTGGCCTCCCAACTCGGTTCGGTCACCGTGTCCGCAGTTCCGGAGAAGCAGAGCGCAGAAGTCGGCGGCGTCCAAAACGCCGTCACCAACCTTGGCGCTTCCATCGGTACGGCACTGGCCGGGTCGATCCTGATCGCCACGCTCACGACTTCGTTCCTGACCAGCGTGGACCAGAATCCGGCAGTCCCGGCCGACGTGAAGAGCCAGACCGCCGTCAAACTCCAAAGCGGCGCGCCCTTCCTGTCGGACGCCCAGCTCGAAACCGCCCTCGGCAAGGCCGGCACGAGCGCCGAGGTGACCCAAGCGGCGCTCGACGCGAACGCAGACGCCAGGCTCGACGGCCTGCGTGCCGCACTCGCCATCCTCGCTCTCACCGCTCTCCTCGCGCTGTTCTTCACTGCGCGGATTCCGGCAGTCCAGCCCCATTCGACCAAGCGATAGCCACCGACGGCCAGGAGACCGGGCGCGGGCACTGTGCGCTGCACCCAGTCGGCCCTGGGGCGATCCGTCCAGGGCTGCCTTCAGCGTCGTACTGGACCGCGAGCTTCCTGCTCTTCGGCGCGGTCCTGATCGGCCCGGCGCCAGAGCTCCTGGACGGCCCCGCTCGCCGTTACTCGGGTGGCCACGGATCCCTCAGGGCTGATGATCAACGGCCTCGCGTACGCTGCGGCGAACCATGCGCGAGGCCCGGATGGGTTCTAGGGTTGAGGAAGGTCTCGGCGCTCGCGGACATCGGCTTCCCTGCGCCTCACTTCCTCACTCGGGCTTCGACACACGCCAGGAGGACATGCGACATCTCCACTGCATCTGAAACTCCTGTCCTGACACCCTCGCCGCCATGACGGCGGCAGGCAACGTCGCCGCAGTGCTCGGCATCGCCAGTGCCGATGCCGAGATCGACGCCCAGGGCTGGGAGCAGACGCCCACCCGGCATCGGCGATCGGGCTCGACCGACATCGGAGGAGGCCACGGAGCCGTTCTGGCCGCCGTACCCGGTGTCGGCCATCCCACCGCAGGAGGGCCTTCGATGACCCACAACGCGACCACGGCGATGCGCGCCGCACCCCACGCCACACCTGAGGAACGCGCAGCCCTCGGCAAGGAAGCCCGGCGCCGCTCGTCGCGATCGGGACATGCCCAGTACAAACCCGCCCCTCACAGGCCGGACCCGCTGGCCATCCTGGAAACGCAGTCCGCGGCACGGGTGCCCGAACTCGTCCCGATCCGCTACGCCCGGATGACAGAGTCCCCGTTCCGCTTCTACCGGGGCGCAGCCGCGATCATGGCGTCCGACCTCGCCGACACTCCACGCTCAGGACTGACGGCACAGTTGTGCGGGGACGCGCACCTGCTGAACTTCCGACTTCTTGCCTCGCCGGAAAGACAGCTGATGTTCGACATCAACGACTTCGACGAAACCCTGCCCGGCCCCTGGGAGTGGGATGTCAAGCGCCTGTCGGCCAGCCTCGTCATCGCGGGCCGGGCGAACGGCTTCGACGACGCCGAGCGCGCCCGCATCGTGCGCTCCGCCGTCCGTTCGTACCGCAATGCGATGATCCGCTTCGCAGGCATGAGCAACCTTGACGTCTGGTACGCGAAGATCGACGCCGAGCGCCTCGAGGCCCTGGCAACAGGCCGGCTCCACAAGCGCGGTCAGAAGAACCTGGCCCGCGCCATGGCGAAGGCCCGAACCCGCGACAGCCTGCAAGCCTTCGCCAAGGTCGCTGAGACGCTCGACGGCCAGACCAGGATCGCGGCCGATCCCCCGCTGCTCGTCCCGATCAGCGACTTGTTGCCGGACGTCGAGCGCAGCGCGCTCGAGCGCCAGTTCCGGGAGCTCATCCAGCGGTACGGCCGCACTCTGGCTTCCGACCGTCGCACACTCCTGGAGGACTACCGACTGGCGGACGTCGCCCGCAAGGTGGTGGGCGTCGGCAGTGTCGGCACCCGATGCTGGATCTTCCTGCTCCTCGGCTGGAACGACCATGACCCGCTCTTCCTCCAGGCCAAGGAAGCCGACACTTCCGTGCTCGCCGAACACGTCGGCGCGAGCCAGTACCTCAACCAGGGCGAGCGGGTGGTCTCGGGCCAGCGGCTGATGCAAGCCGCGAGTGACATCTTCCTAGGCTGGGAGCGGGTGGACGGGATCGACGGCAAGCAGCGCGACTTCTACGTCCGCCAACTCCGCGACTGGAAGGGCATCGCCATCCCGGAAAGGATGCGTCCGAAGGACATGCAAGCGTTCGGCGAGCTGTGCGGATTCACGCTGGCTCGTGCGCACGCCCGGTCCGGCGACCGGATCGCGATCGCCGCGTACCTGGGCAACGGCGACCCGTTCGACCGAGCACTCGCGACGTTCGCGGAGGCATACGCCGACCAGAACGAGCGTGACCACCAGGCACTGGTCGCCGCAGTACGCACAGGCCGGCTGCCCGCGCAAGAACTTCCGGCGTCCTGACCGCGTGGCGGTGCGCCGGAACTCCGACCGAGAGGGAGAACGACGCACTCATCGGCGTGGTGGCCGCAGGCCGGCCGAGGAGCCGCACTCCGGCGGATCATCCCAGGTCACCGCGCGGTGGGCGGGCTGCCGTTCCCGCCACCCGTTGCTGCACGGCCCTTAAGCACCGGCCTTCCTGCACGCGCCCTCGCGCCGCTGCGCGGTGCGGTGGTCCTGCGCGCCTGCCCCTGGCGATTGATCTTGGTGTCCATCGTCCGCGCGGGTGCGGGTGCCGGTGCGGCGTAGGTCTGCTGTGGTTGCGCGGCGTCTTGCTCGTAGTCCTGCCCGAACACAGCAGCCCGCCCCCATCACCACCTTCAATTGCACCACCGCACAGCCGTGAACGCACCTTAGCCCCGGGCGGGCGGGCCTCGGATGCACTGCGGGCAGAACCAGAACGGCCAGGGCACGAGTTCCCCATCAACTGATGGGATGCCCCGGTCCTGCAGGCCGAAGGGCCGCGAGCGTGCTCGCGGCCCTTCGGCGTGCCGACCCCGGGATTGTGCGGTTTGCTGGAGACAGCGCCGCAGACCTGGCACGGATCGCTGGCGCAGCGCCCGATCGCCGCAGCGATGTGCCGCGCAGGCGGGCAGGCGACGCCGACGGACCCGTCAGGGAGGGCGCGATGAACCGAAGTACCACAACTGTGACTCGGCAAGTGAAACGCTCCCCCAGGAGCGAGCGGCCTGCGGCGGAGCAGCTTGAAGGCGGGCGCCGCGGTCCGCGCACACCGAATCGTCTCCCTCCCGGTACTGGCCCGACCCGGTCGATGTCTGAGCCCCTCCGGTCAGGGAGACGATCTCGACTGGCCCCCACAGCCACCACCATGGCGGGCAGCGCTCCCGACGAGCGCATTGCCGTGAGCCAATCTGAATCGAGGCATCATGACTTCCAACCCTGAGCACCGCACCGATACGCCGACGGGCAGGGGCAGCGGGCTGGTGATATTCGCCGCCGTCCTCCTGCTTGTCGCGGGAGTCCTCGATGTCCTGCGCGGCATCATGGCCATTGCCGAGGACGACGTGTTCGTCAACACGCCCAACTACGTCTTCAAGTTCGACCTCACGAGTTGGGGCTGGATCCACCTGATATTCGGCCTACTGGCGATAGCCGTCGGCGCGGGCCTGTTCAAGGCCGCGCTCTGGGCACGCGTCCTGGGCGTTGGTCTGGCGGGGCTGCTGATCATCGCCAACTTCCTTTCGCTGCCGTACTACCCCGTCTGGTCGATCATGGCCATCGCGATGTACACCTTCGTCATCTGGGGTTTGTGCGTGGTCCGCAAGGACGACTTCTACCTCCGCGACTAGTCAGCCGGGCCAGCAGCCCTGATCACCCCGGAGCAGTCGTTTTCGCCGCAGCTTGCGCCGTTGGAGTCGAGCCGACCGACGCCGGCTGGCGTTCGGCCGTCCCGTAGGTCGCGCAGCCCGCGCCTGCCGACCGGTCCGACGCCGGCCGGCCTGCCTTTCAGCCCTTCGGCAGACCGGCCAGGCACCAGCCTGTGGCGCGCTGCTGCGCCGATACGAGCAACTGGGCTCGCCGGGGCCTGCGCGACCAGGGCGTCAAGCGACCGATGTCCCAGGCCACGGCACCCGCGTCGGCGAGCGGTGCGCGATCCGGCTGGAGGATCTCTCCCGGCCCCGGAGGAGGTCCGCATCATCCGCCGACCGCAGAACGCCCGACCGACGACCCGGTCTCGATCGAGGTCGGTCCGCTGCGCCGGGCGACCCAGCCGCGCAAATGGTCTCGCCGGCCACAAGCGCCCCACCCGCTTCATCGCGCTGGACGAACTCCCCCGCAACACCATCGGAAAGCTCCTGCGCCGCCCCCTCGTCGAGCAGGTCGAGCCCTCGTCCATCGACCGGCTGGTGGTCGCCTACCTGCTGGAGCGGTGGAACCTGGGGCTTGGTACCTCGCTCGCCGAGCGGCGCATCGCCCTGAGGCTCGCGTGTGAGCGTGCTTCCGCCACTTGCCGCTCAGGAGGGCAGGGATCCGCCTCGTTCTCGGCCGCTTCAGCACGAGCGTTGGCATCCGGTCATCGATGACGCGGTCGATACCGCCGACCTCCCGTGCGGGAGCACGACTGATGTGACGGTGCATTCAGGTGTGGGTCCCGTCTGGAAGAGGTTGTCCGTCAGGTGTCTGATCTGGACCAGCGATCCGCCGTGACTCGCGTAGTGCCTGGCAGAACCGTGGAAGCAGCTGCCGCCGAGGGCGACCCGGCCGGACCCGTTCAAGCCAGTGACTCGTCGACGATTCTGGGGTCGTCAGCCAACCTCTATGGTCGCTTTGCCGGGACGGGCTGAAGCGCGGGCCAGCGAGCGAGCATTCGTCGGCGCATAGCGGCGCTGAGGCTGCTCACGCCGCTAAGAGAGGTGTGGTCGGCCGTCATCTGGCTAACGACCCCGAGCCGATGGACGAGTCGCTGCCGAGCGGTCGCGGTGCCCCACTTCCAGTCCCGGTGCGGAATCCGGGCCAGGTGATCAGCGCCTTCGCGGCGGGCTCTCTCAACCAGCGCGTCGCCGCGCAGCAGCCAGCCGGCGCACGCGTCAGCGAGCCCGTCTTGGGCTTCGGAGCCGGTCATAGTGCGCCACTCATTGCGGTATGCGCGCTCCGCCCGTTCCAGCAACGGCTCCGACGCTGAAGTAACACACCAGCAGGTCGGAAACCCGATGCGCAGGTAGGCGAGCTCCGTCAAGCCGCTGCCCAGTGACGCTTGCTCAAAGTCGATGAATCTGATCCCCGTTGCGGTGTGGAGATCATTACCGGGACAGGGATCCCCGTGGAGAAGGGCATGCCCAGAGGCGTGGTCGAGCCGCTTCACGAGGTCATTGAGTTCGTCGGACACGCCAGACGTGACAGGTACCTCCAGAGACCCGGCCAGCCGCAGGAAAGACTCGATATCGGCCTGTTTCGGGCCCCGCCACCGGGGAAGTGCGCCTACATCCTCCGGGCGGGCAGTGGCATGCAGTCGCGCCAACGCGGCTGCATAGTCGACGATCCAGTCGCTGGCCGGCCGTCGGTGATCCACATGCTCCAGCACCAAGACCCGCTCGCCGGGGTCGGTGGCCAGCAACGCGGGCACCACAGGCGTTTCAGCTCGGGCGGCGAGCCTCAGGGCGGTCACCTCGCGGGCGAAGCGCTCGTCGGCATCAGGACCGCCGACGATCTGCTTCACCACCGCCGTTGCCTCTGGCAACTCGACGCGCCACACCCGCGAGCGAGGGCTGCTGCCCAGTCTGCGAGAGCGCCCGGGCGATCCAAGCTCGGCCCGTAACGTGTTTCCGAACGGCAGTCGCCACCCCATGCTCTCATCCTTCCACGTGGCCGCACGAGCGTGCGAGTAGTGCGCACAACTGGCTGCCCTCCTTCACGCCGCGGAGGACCGCCACCCCGCAGCGAGAGAGCAGGGAGCGACCTGGGACTGCCTGCCAGGTGCCGCCAGTGCAAATCAACAGCGGAGCAGGACCGCGCTGGCACCAGAACGGGTGGAGCAGTTGTCCGCGGCCCGAAGGAAGCGCAACACCATCTGCCTGACCTCATGCTGGCCCCGGGCCGCGGTGCTTGACCGGAGGCCACCCCTGCCCAACTGGGGTCTTGCGGTACCCGGGCCGTGCTGCCGCCCCGGGCGATCGTGGTGGCGCTCGACTCCTCCAATATCGTGCTTCTGCGGGTACTGCTGATACTGCGTACTGCGGGTAAAGCATCACTGCTGTACTGCGACCATTGGGTCTTGCTGGTGCTGCGAACTGCTCGTGACTTTGACAGCGACGTCGTCCGGCAGCCGGCCCCGTCGCCCATGGTGCGTCTGCTCTGGCTCAGAACCCCACTGCCGGACCTCTCCGCTCGCACACCCGTAGCCGACGCCTTCACTGAGAGACCACTGTTACTTGCGCATGGCGGCCCCTGATCGCTGCGGGCCGGTTGTCAGTTCCGCCACTGTCCTGCAACAACCCTGGCCTCGGAGCTTCACTATGTGGGCGGCGCCGGGCGCATGGCAGTCGTGATGACCTTTTCTTGGCCCGAGATCACACCCGACATCTACGACGCGGTGCGCCGGAGGGTGGGCTGGGAAGAGGACTCGCCGGGCGGGTGTGTCCTGCACACCGCGTGGTTCGTCTCCGACGGCCTCAACGTGCTGGACATCTGGGAGTCGCAGGATCACTTCAACCGGTTCATCGCCGCCCGGGTCGCGCCTGTGCTCAAGGGTGAACTGGGTGTGCAGAGATCCCGATCCGAAGTTCTTCCCGCTACACCGGCGCTTCGTCGCCCCAGGGGTCAGCGGCGGCGGCTCCTGACGTCCGCGTTCGGCTCTCTCCCCCCGATGGCCCACTGAGGCTCGACGGCCGGTTCGGTGGCGCAGGCGCTGGCCATGTCCGCGGCGATGTTGAAGAACAGGTTGGTGCCGCTGATCTCCAGGAGTTTGATCACCTGCGGGGCGAGTGGGCCGGCGACGACGAGTTGCTGGCGATTGTGGGCCCGAGCGATGCTTCGATTTACGCGCGCCTCGTCGAGGAACGCGGAGACGTACCGACTGAGGTACCCCGTGTGGCCGAGCAGGCCAGGGGGCTGCCGGGGCCGTCGCCTTCAAATTGGTACGCCCCGCCCTGGCCTGAGCAGCTGCGCACCATGGGCACAGCAGTTCCGTACGAGGGGTGATTGTGCTGACCGGCAAGGCGGGCACCAGAAGGCCCCGGCGGAACGGTGCGGTCTCCGTGAGGCGACGCCGTTGCGGCCCACCCCCCTCCGTGGATCGGGTTGGCCAGGTGCGTCCGATGGGCAAGTCTGGCGTCAGGTCGTTGTCAGCGGCTCGTCCTATGCTGCTGACTCATGATCGAGAACAGACTTGATGCCTTGCTGGAAGCCGGATCGCCGACCGT
Organism: Streptomyces sp. NPDC055287; assembly: GCF_053646035.1. NCBI lineage: Bacteria > Bacillati > Actinomycetota > Actinomycetes > Kitasatosporales > Streptomycetaceae > Streptomyces > Streptomyces sp. NPDC055287. Next base: position 28,808 of record NZ_JBSHNE010000036.1, read on the forward strand.
CTGGGCGAGCGCGACAGGACGCTGCTCGCACGCCGGGCTCTTCTCAAGTCCTGCTACGAGAAGCCCTCCCCGCTTCTCTCGGACAGTTGGTGGTACGCGGTGCCTGACGAGCGCTACGAGGGTCTGTTCACGGCCTTGAACCTGCCTGCTGCCGCTCCGTACTCGGATACGCCAGCCTGGGCAGCCGGCTCCGCCGGGCCACCGGCACCGGGCAGACGGGTGACGGGCACACGGGTGGCAGCGCCCGGCGGGGCCGCGTCAGCGCCTGGTGTCGGTGAACCAGGCGAATCCGTCCGCCTCCCGGTCCCCCTCCACGCCCTCCTCCCCGAACACCGGCCCCCCGGCACCCGGGTGCTTGTTGGCGAGATCGGGCAGGAGCAGTTCGACCCGTACGGTTCCGGTCTTGCGCTGCTGGGCGACGAACTCGTCGATCTGGGTCCGGCACGCGTGGTCCAGGTGCGTCAGGGCCGTCAGGTCCAGGCGCATGCGCGGTGTTCCGGCGGCCGCGAGGGCTTCGAGGGCTTCCAGCAGCTGCGGGAGCCGGACGAAGGTCGCGCTGCCCGTGATGGTCAGCTTCGCCGTCTCCGCGTCGGCCGTCTGCCGGAAGGCCGTACGCGACATGCGCAGCACCGCCAGCAGGGTCCCCGCCGCCAGTCCGACCAAGACGCCCTCCAGCAACGCCGTACCGAAGATGGCCAGCGTGGTGACGGCCATGACGGCGGCTTCGCCGCGGTCCTGCTTCCACAGCAGGCGGAACTGCTCCGGGGCGAACAGCTTCCATCCGCTGTGCACGAGGACGCCGGCCAGGACCGTGATGGGGATGAGCGCGAGCAGGCCGGGCAGCAGGAGCGCGAACGCGAGGAGCCACAGGCCGTGCAGGGTGCGTGAGAGGCGCGTGCGTGCGCCGGCCTGAACGTTGGCGGAGCTGCGGGCCACGACGGCGGTCATGGGCAGCGCGCCGAGGGTGCCGCAGACGGTGTTGCCGATGCCCTGGGAGAGCAGTTCGGTGTTGTAGCGGGTGCGCGGTCCGGTGTGCATGCGGTCCACGGCGGCGGCGGTGAACAGGCTCTCCGCCGACGCGATCGCGGTGAAGGTGAGGATGGTGGCGATGACCGCCGGGTCCACCAGTCCCGCCAGTTCTCCGGGTCCCGGCAGGTGGACGGAGCCGAGGAGGTCGCCGACCTGGAGGGTCTTGATGTCGACGCCCGGCAGTGCGGCGACGCCCATCCCGAGGACGACGGCGACGAGTGCGGCGGGCACCCGGTTCAGTGGGCCCGGCACCTTCTTCCAGAGGAAGCTGAGGAGCACGGTGACCGTCCCGAGCGTGGCGGCGACGAGCGCGTCCGGCGTGCCGAAGGTCCTGGTGACCAGTCCGGGCAGCCCCAGCAGGTTCTCCATCGGCGTGCCCGGCGCCTTGGAATCGGCCACGACGTACGACTGGCCGATCATCAGGGGCAGTCCGATCCCGGCGAGCATGCCCTGGACGACCGCGACCGAGATGGCCTGGAACATACGGCCCAGCCGTACGAGCGCCAGAACGATCTGGAGCAGGCCGGTGGCCAGCACGATGGTGCCGAGCATCGCCAGTCCGTGTTCCAGCACGGCCTCGGCGACCAGTGCCGCCAGGCCGGCGGCGGGCCCGCTCACCTGGAGCGCGCTGCCACGCATGAGGCCGACCACCAGTCCGCCGACGATGCCGGAGACGATGCCCAGCTCGGGCGGCGCGCCGGACGCCACGGCGACCCCGATGCACAGCGGGAGGGCGACCAGGAAGACCACGAACGAGGCGGTGATCTCCGTACCGAGGGACGCGCCGCGCAGTTCGGCGACGAGTCCCGGCGCTGCGGCTGACGCGGGCGCGGGAGCGGGGGTGGGGGTGGAGGGGCCGGCGTCGGCGGCACGGGTGATGGGGCGGACGGTGTAGCGGGGGCCGGTGGGGCGGGCGTGTCGGGCGCGCTGGCGGGGCGGGGACGGGGAGGACATCGTGGGGGTACTCCTTGTGCGGGCCGGAAGCGGGCTGGGCGGTCAGTGGGCCGCGAAGGTGCCGTCCTCGCCCAGCTCGTGGAGTTCGCCGGTGTCGACGCGGTAGTACCAGCCGTGGAGCCGCAGCAGGTCGTCGTCCAGGAGGTCGCGGACCACGGGGTAGGTGCCCAGCGTCGCCAGCTGGTGCACCACATTGAGCTGGACCAGCCGTTCGAGCGAGTCGGCGTCGTCCGGTGTCCGGGGGGTCAGCACGGGGCGCACGAGGGACAGCCACGCGTCGACACCGGGGAGGAGCGAGAGGTCGCGTCCGGAGGCGAGCGCGCTCATGGCGCCGCAGTGGGAGTGGCCGCAGATGACGATGTCACGGATGCCGAGCACATTGAGGGCGTACTCGATGGTGGCCACCTCGCCGGACGCGTCGGCCGCCCAGCGCGGCGGAACGATGTTGCCCGCGTTGCGCAGTTCGAAGATCTCGCCGGGGCGCGCTCCGGTGATCAGCGAGGGAACGACACGGGAGTCGGAACAGCTGATGACGAGAGCCTGCGGGGACTGGCCGTCGGCGAGGCGCCGGTAGGTGTCACCGGCGTCGGCGACCTGCTGGTGGAAGGAACGGGCGTGGTCGAGAAGGGCCTGCATGAGTGGTGTCCTCCTGATCGGGGCAGTACGGGCGTTCCGGCGGCGCGGACCGGCGGCGCGCGGCGCCCGGGGACTGTGCGGACGACACTAGGAAGGTGTCCTCAAGGCGCAGGCCAGCGATTGGTTAACGCGAGTCCAGCAATCGCCCAGAACTTCGCCGCGGGAAGGTGTGAGGTATCGCTCGAAGAGCGAAAGCGGCGGCATGTGGCGACTGGTCCTGTTGTACGGTGCGGAATCCCGAACAGTGTTTCGGGGCTCGGTAGTTGGCGCATCCGGGCGCCGTGCGGCGCGTCGCGCCCCGGTGGGAACCGGAAGGACGGGAACAACGCATGCGGGTGCTGCTCATCGAGGACGACGAATCCATCGCCGAACCGCTGGCCGAGGGGCTCTCCCGCTACGGACTGGCGGTCGACCGGGTGGCGACGGGCGGGGCAGCGCTCGCCGGGCCGTTCGGAGACATCGTGCTGTTGGACCTCGGCCTGCCGGACATGGACGGCATCGACGTCTGCCGCCGGATCCGGCAGGTGTCCCACGTGCCCATCATCATGCTGACCGCCCGCGGCGAGGAAGCGGACCGGGTGGTGGGGCTGGAGATGGGGGCCGACGACTATCTGGCGAAACCTTTCAGCATGCGGGAGCTCATCGCACGGATCCGCGCCGTGACCCGCCGCACGCGCGCCGGGGCGCCGCACGCGGCCCTCCCCGTGCACGCCATGCCGCAGGCCGGGCACCCGCACTTGCCGGGGGCCGGCGCCGCCGGCCCCGCGCCGCGTCGGCGGGAGGCGCTGGTGGTGGACCGCCGTACCCGCCAGGCGTGGGTGGGCGACGCCCTGGTGACACTGACGCCCAAGGAGTTCGATCTGCTGGCGCTGCTGGCCGAGGACCCGGGTGCGGTGTACTCGCGCCAGCAGATCCTCGACCAGGTGTGGGACCCGCACTTCCACGGCCCCACCAAGACCCTCGACGTCCATGTGGCGGCCCTACGGCGCAAACTGGGCGATCCCGCCTGGATCCACACGGTACGGGGGGTGGGGTTCCGCCTCTTCGTCCCCGCGTCGCGCGGCTGAGGGGCGGAACGCGCCATGACCCGCCGCCTGCTCCTGAGCTACCTGACGGTGGCCCTCCTGGTTCTCCTGTGCCTCGAGGTGCCGCTGGGCATCGTCTACAGCCGGGCCGAGCAACAACGCGCCACCCAGGCCGCCGAGGACGAGGCCGAGTCGCTGGCCGCGTACGCCGCGGTCTCGCTGGAGGGCGGCCGGACCAGGGCCCTGGAGGACAGGGTGGGGCACTGCGCCGAACGCATCGGCGGCGAGGTGGTCGTCTTCGACGGGTCGGGCCGCCCCGCCGCCTCGTCCCGGCCGCTGACACCCGATCAGGCCCGGGATCTGGCCGGCACCCGGGAGGTGCGGTCCGCGCTGCGGGGGCGGGCGGCCATCGACGTCCGTACCGCTCCGGTGGGCGGCGGGGTGCGGGTGCTGGCCGCCGCGGCGCCGGTGCCGTTCGGTTCCTCCCGCTACGGTGCAGTACGCGTCACCCTCCCCACCGACACCGTGCACCAGCGGGTCCACGGCGTGTGGCTGACCCTGGCGGCGGTGGGCCTGCTGGCCCTGACGGCCGTGGCGGGGGTGGCGTTCTGGCTTGCCCGCTGGACGAGCCGGCCCGTCCTGGAGCTGGAGCGGGCCACGGCCCGCCTCGCTGAGGGAGACCTCTCGGTGCGGGCGACCCTGGCCACGTCGACCGGCCCGCCCGAGGTCCGGCGGCTCGCGGTCACGTTCAACGAGACCGCCGCGCGTCTGGAGCACCTGCTCGCCTCGCAGCGCGCGTTCGCCGGTGAGGCCTCGCACCAGCTGAAGACACCGCTGGCCGCGCTGCGGCTGCGCCTGGACAACCTGGAGCCGGACGTGGCCGCCCACGCCAGGGGCGGCCTGACGGCGGCGGTGACCGAGACGGACCGGCTGGCCCGGATGGTCGAGGGGCTGCTGGCGATGGCACGGCTCGACGAGAAGGCCGTCACACGGGTGCCGGTGGACCTCGACCGCATCGCTCTGGAGCGGGTGGAGACCTGGGGCCCGGTGTTCGAGGCGCGGGGCTGCCGGCTGGCGCTGGGGGTGGAGCACGCCGGGCAGGCCCTCGCCGTGCCGGGCGCCGTGGAACAGATCCTGGACAATCTACTCTCCAACGCCCTCCGGGTGTCGCGGCCCGGGTCCGTGGTGCTGCTGGACCGCCGACTCCCCCGCCCCCCGCGCCGCGGGCACCGCGAACACCGTCCGCAGTACGCCGAGTTGCACGTCATCGACGAGGGTCCGGGGATGACTCCAGAGCAGCGGGAACGCGCCTTCGACCGGTTCTGGCGCGCACCGGGCTCCACCGAGGGCGGCAGCGGCCTCGGCCTGTCCCTTGTGCAGCGGCTCGCCGTTGCCGGTGGCGGCCACGTCGTCCTGGAGGAGGCCGCCCGGGGCGGCATCGACGCCGTGGTGCGGCTGCTCGCCGTCCCGTCACGCGGCGGGCCCGGACCGGCGCCCGGCCGGGGCGAGGCTCTCCGGCAATGGCCCACCCTGAGGACCGTGCCCGTCCCCCGCCTCCGCTCCAGGCCGCACAGCGGCGCCCGGCCGTGAGCGGGCGGCAATCATTGGACACGACGACGCTGGCGGCCTTCCTGGCAGTGGACCTTCTGCTGGTATTCACCCCCGGCGCGGACTGGGCCTACGCGATCTCCGCCGGGCTGCGGGACCGGTCGGTCGTCCCGGCGGTCGCCGGGCTGACAGCCGGATACGCCGGGTACACGCTCCTCGCGGTCGCCGGCCTGGTGGTAATCGTGGCGAGCTCGCCGCCCGTGCTCACCGCGCTGACCGTGACCGGGGTCGGCTACCTGGTGTGGCTGGGGTGGGGAGTCCTGCGCCGCCCGGCCATGCTGGGCCCGTCCACGGAAGCCATGGCGGCCTCGCGCGGGCAGATCATGCTCAGAGGAGCCGGGATCAGCGGCCTGAACCCCAAGGCACTGCTGCCGTATTTCTCCCTCTTCCCGCAGTTCATCGATACCGCGCACGGCTGGCCGGTCGCCGCGCAGACCGGACTTCTCGGCACGCTCCATATGACCGCGCGCGCTTGTCTACCTCGCCGTCGGCGTCCTGGCCCGCACCGTTCTACGGACACGAAGGAGAGCACGTACGTGGAAGACAGGACGCAGCAGGAACAGGCGAGCCCCGAGGTCCACAAGCGCATCCAGGACAGCTTCGACCGCCAGGGCCTGATGACCCACCTCGGCGCGCGCCTGGCCCACATCGGCCCCGGCCGCGCGCACATCGTGCTCCCGGCCCGCCCCGAAGTGACCCAGCTGCACGGCTACATCCATGCAGGTGCCACAAGCGCCATCGCCGACAGCGCCGGCGGCTATGCGGCGCTCACGCTGTTCCCCGAGGACGCCGAGGTCCTCACCGTCGAGTACAAGATCAACCTCCTCGCGCCCGCCGCAGGCGACCATCTCGAGGCGATCGGCACCGTCCTGAAGTCCGGACGCACCCTGACCGTGTGCCAGTTGGAGGTCTACGGCGTCCAGGACGGCGGCGAGCGGAAGCTCGTCGCAAACGGGCAGCAGACACTGATCCGCGTGAACCGGCCTGCCAGTTGAACCCGTTGAACCCGCAGCCGTCCCTGCCGTCCTGGCTGACGTGGTGGCAGCGCCCCTTCCCCGACGCCGACACCCTGCGCTGCACTCCGCCTGGGCCCGCGCGCATGCCGGAAAACATCGGCTTGGGCGGGTGCCGTTGAGCCGCTCATGGTGTCGCGGGCGCCGCGCCAGGAGCAGATCTGCTGTGCGGAGCCGCCGACGAGGACCAGCTGGGCATGAGCCCGTCGCAGATCGAGTACGTAGTACGTGCCGGGCTTCGTGTTCTCGAGGACGGCGGCCCGCCCGCGCACCAGTGGGCCCTGGACCGGTGGTCCAGGGCCCACACCTATGCAGGGATTCGAGGCCCCCGAGACGCCTCGGCACGACCTTGCCGGCGCAGAGCAGCGCTCAGCTCTTGATCAGTGATCCCTGGCCCACCGTGTGTGAGTCAGCGGCACCAGGGGATGTAGTCCAGGTTCTTGACGTAGCGGGCGGTCACCCAGCCGCTACGGTGGCCCAGCTTGTACCAGATGTGGTTGCCGTCGACGTTTTGGCCGTACGTCTTGCAGGCCAAGGCGATCTTGGCTCCTGAGTGGAAACTGCCCAGCACCCTGGAGTAAGTGGTTGCCCTGCTGCGGATCTTGACTCCGGTGCTGGCGGTGACCCTGCCGTACTTGGTATAGGCCGTCGCCCCACTTGCCTGAGGCGCCGTGGCGCCGACGGCAGGGGTCCTGATCTGGTCGGCCGCTGTTGCCTGGGGGGCGGCGCCGAGCAGCCCCAACGCCAGGCCTCCGGCGGTCAGCGCAACTGTGGTTTTGACGGAGTTGAGCACAGCAGTCTCCTTTGGTTCCATTGACGCGGTGCGCCACGACCCGGGACGCAATCCACACATATCAAGAGAATGAGCAACAAAAACACAGGACCAGTGCTGCCATGCCGCTCACTCACTCAATGAGCCCAACTCTCCGGGGTGGCGATCTTGAGTTCTGCGGGTGCCCTCTTCCGTGACCGGGGGAGGCGGGAGCCCCGCGGCGGGACGTGACGGCCACTGTGGGGGTGTCGGGCAGCCAGTGTGCGACGGCTCGCGCTGTCGCTGACCAGACCCGGTAGAACTCGCGGGCCCGGGGACAGAGGACACATCAGGTTCACCTCCGGATACTTCGCCCGAGACGGCCGCGTATCGGTCCGGATGCTGCGTCATCACGACGCGACCGGCCTGCTGCGCCCGGCCCACGTCGACCCTGCCACCGGCTGCCGCCGCTACACGGCCGCCCAGCCGGCCCGCCCCAACCGTGTCATCGCGCTCATGCTGCCGTCGCGGTCGGCGGCAGATCTGATCGCCGGGCGCTGGCGCTGCTGACCGATCTCGTGCCGCCGAGGGTGTTGGTCTGGAACAACGAGGGAGCCGTCGGCTCCTTGCGGTCCGGCGGACCACGGCTGACGGATGAGTTTGCGGCGCTCGCCGGGCTGCTGGGGGGCAAGTTCACTCCTGCTGGGGTTCGCCGGTATGGAGGTGGTGGTGCCCTGGACAGGTAAGGCGGCCCGGTGAGCGCGAAGGAGACGCCGACCGCTTCACCAGCCGGGAGGCGCTGTCTCCTCTCCGGCACTGGCTCTTCGCGTCATTCGGAGAGGAGACCACCGCATCCCGTGCGTTAGGCCGACCTCGCCCATCAGGCGGTACCAACCGCGGCCAGTACCGCCACCGGCAGCAGCAGCATCCACTGCGGCAGGCGCAGCAGCGGCTTCGACCAGTTGGCGACCAGAGACACCACCAGGAACACGCCGGAGTAGGCCACGAAGTGGGCGGCCAGGAGCCAGGCGATGGTGTCACCGCCAAGGCGGTTGCCCAGGCCCAGCCAGATCAGTGCGACGGCGGCCATCACCAGGTCGACCGTGACCATGTGCCAAACGGCGTGCAGCACGCGTCGGGGCTCCTCGGAGAGATTGCCGACCAGGAGCGGCCGGACAACATCACGCCCGCCCCCGATGGCATGGATGGCGGCGACAGCGGCGGCAGTTGTGCCGGCGGCGAGAAACCAGCCGTTCATCGGGCCTCGATTCCGCGGCCGACAATGGCCGCCAGCTGAGCAGCGAGCCGCGGATTGGGCTGCTCACCTACCAGCCCGACGTGGAAGAAGACGGCTCCGGCGAGCGTGTCGAGAACCAGATCGACCGGCGCGCGGGGGTCGGTCTCTCCACGCTGGGCAGCCCGCTCGAACACGGCCACCAGACCGTCCTTTGCCGGGGCCAGGAACTCTGATCGGATGCGCGCCTGTAGGTCCGGGCTGGCGGCGAAGTCCGCGAGCAGGCCCGGCAGAGCAGCGGCGGCGGCCGGGGCGGAGAACTCCTGGATCAAGGCCTCCAGCAGCGCCGTCAGGTCGCCGGTCAGGCTGCCGGTGTCCGGCGCCGGCGCCGCCTCGGCCTGCGTGAAGACTGCCTCGTACACCAACTCCGCCTTCCCCGACCAACGTCGGTAAACGGTGTCCTTTCCGACACCTGCCCGAGCAGCCACAGCCCCAATTGAGGTAGCGGCGTAGCCGAGTTCAGCCACCAGATCGGTGGTGGCCGTCAAGATCGCCTGATGAGCACGGTCATCACGGGGACGCCCACGCGGGGCGCTGGGAAGCGTCATGAGTTAACCATACGGGACGACCCGTTTGCTTAATAGCTGCCACTTCACCGTCATGGTTGGCGCGGCACTGTGACGGTGCAGCTCCGTGGACGACGACGCGGGACAGCTTTCGTGCCGGCCTCGCCCTGGCTCCCAGGAGCCGTAGTGCCCGCCGACAGGCACCTGAGTGCCAGGACCGGGGGTGATTCGTATGGCCGCAGGTCAAGCCGGTGGCCGACGTTCCATCCCTGCCGCAGCGACGCGTCACCCGGTTGCCGACACCAGGCCGCCCGCACTCTTGCTCGCGCATGACCGGTCTCGTCGAGACCCTGACCGACAGTCGAGGCCCTGACCGACAGCGGCAGCGCCCGCCGCCTCACCCTGCCGCGCCCGTGACCGGCGAGTTCACTGGCGCCGTTGTGCCGGGCGGGGCACGCATCAACCACCCCACGGCATGTGCGAGCCCCGAATGGGCCCTGGTAACCGCGCCAGGCTCAGGGCCCCACCCATCTGGCTCCTGGCGCTCACACTCCTTGGCCCGGTACGGACACCGTAGTCACCGCACGCGGTGCCGATTCCCAGCTGTCACCGTCGACAGACCTCACGGGCCACGCGTTGGGCACGCCGACACGGCTTGGCGGCAGCCACAGACTGAGAGGTCGATTGCGACCAACCCCGCCACAGGAATGAATCCCACAGCGCTCGCTCCCCGGCAATTGAAGGAATTCTTCATCCCTGTGCGACATGTCATTCACAGACCCAGCACGTGGCCTCTGGCAGGCTCATCTTCTACGCGCCGGGACCCGCATGCGGAACTGAGGGGTGTCGTCGGCATCATCTCTCCTCTGCGGGTAGGGAGGCGAGTTGCTCGTAGAACAGTTCCCCGCCGAGTGCCTGGAGGAGTCAACGGCCACGCTCGGCTGGACAGCCTGGCGCTGTCGGCAGAGGACTTCTCCGCTGTCGACCATGGCTGGGTTGCCGGGTCTCAGCTGTGCCCTCCAAGGCGCCGAAGCTCCGCCCGTCGGACAATTCTGCCGGTGGCGCCGATGCTCGCACGAGTCGATTCGAAAGTGACTGGCAATCAGAGAGTGAGGGGCGCCGATGCGGAGCCGAACGGTCAGGGTTGGTCATGGTTTCGCCGGATGTCCGCGTGGCGTCGGGTTCCCTCTACAAAGCAGGCGCGTCGCGACCGGCGCGCTCGCGGCCGCAATCCTGTTCCTGTTCGGATGTGAGCTGCCCAGACCGTACGCCCCGCCGAGCCCGAACGCTGCGGGCGGGTATACGTATTACATCAGTCCGGATGGTGACGACGACCATGACGGCATGTCCTCCTCGCGCGCTTGGCGGTCGCTGGCGCGAGCCGACTCGGCAAGGTTCAAGCCTGGGGACCGGCTGCGACTCCGGGCTGGTGCCCGCTTCCGCGGCGAGTTGACTCTTGGCGCGCGAGATGCGGGAAGCGCGAAGGCCCCCGTGGTGATCGAGTCGTACGGCGACGGACGAGCCACGATCGTGGCCACCGGTGAATCAGGGATCTCCGTCCACAACACAGCTGGTATCGAGATCCGCAACCTCAACCTCGTCGGCAACGCCACCTCGTTCAAGAAGCGGGCCGGCATCAACTTCTTCACCGATGCACCGGGCGGCAAGAAGCTGGACCACGTCACCGTCGCCAATGTCGACATCTCCCATTTCCGGACCGGGATCGGGATCGGCGCGGGAAGGGGCCGCTCAGGCTTCCGCGATGTGCGGGTCCACGACTCCACGGTGCGCGACAACAAGGACGCGGGCCTCGCCACGTACGGACCCGCCTTCGATGCGGAGGCTCCGAAGTACGCGCATGAGCGTGTGACCCTGTCGCGAGTCAAGGCGTACGGCAACGACGGCGACCCAGCTGCCCACGACCGCAATACCGGTAGCGGCATCGTCCTCGGCAGTGTCCGCACCGGGAAGGTGCAGCGGTCCCTCTCCCACGACAACGGGTCGAGGTCGTCTGCCAGGGCAATGGAGGGGCCGGAGGGGATCTGGACGTACGACTCGACCGGATTGGTCATCGAGAACAACGTCTCGTACGCCAACCACACCGGCTCTCGTTCGGACGGTGGCGGATTCGGCCTGGACAACAATGTGTCCTCCTCGGTGCTCCAGTACAACCTGTCCTTCCGCAACGACGGCCCCGGATATTTGGTCTATTCCGCTGCGGACAACAGTGCGCACAAGGACAACACCGTCCGCTTCAACCTCAGTGGCGACGACGCCCGGAAGTTGTCCCTGTATGGCGGGATCGTGGCGTACGGGACGCGAATCAAGGATTTGGACATCTACCACAACACGGTCGTGCAGAAGGCCAACGGGTCCGTGCGAGCCCCGGCCCTGCGTCTGCAGGAGGGACTCAGCGGCGCCGTGGTTCGCAACAACCTCTTCGTCACTGACTGGGCCTCGCTGGTGGAGTCGCAAACGGCCTACACACCCGCGGAAGTGCGCTTCCAGGGCAACGGCTACTTCAGTACCGGAAATTGGCAGGTGCGGTGGGGTGGCGGAACGTACAACGATCTGGGCCTGTGGCGCACGGCCGCTGGACAAGAACGGCTTGGCTCCGAACCGACGGGAACGAGCGAAGACCCGTGCCTTGCGGGTGTGACGGTCCCGATCACACATGTGACCGAGACCGTCACGATGGTGCCAGCATGCGCCGAAGGGGTGACCGGCGCAGTGGATCTGAGGTCGCTCGGCGTCGACCCGGGCCCTGTTGACTACTTCGGTGCGAGGCTCAGCCTCTCGGCGTCGATCGGGGCGGCCAAGCCCAGACCGGCGGCGTGAGGGATGGTGACGTGTACAGGCTGGCGGCCGGGCGTCGGCCGTCCGAGCGCACGCACGGTCCAGCCGGCCGCGCGCCACAGCTCGGCATCAAGGCCGTTGCGTGCGTCAAGGACCTTCGGCGTGCGCACCACCGCCGCCAGTGCGACAGGATCCAGCTCGCGGTACTGGCTCCACTCCGTCAAGTGCAGCACCAGACAGGCGCCCTGGCAGGCTGTGCTCACGTCAGAGGAGTACCGCAGGGCAGGGAAGATCGCGCGGGCGTTGTCGACGCCTTCCGGGTCATGGAGGCATACCTCGGCCCCCTCGCGGTGGATCGCAGCGGCGACCGCGAGCGAAGGCGAGTCGCGTACATCGTCACTGTTCGGCTTGAACGTCGCGCCGAGCACCGCGACGTGGCGCCCGGTGAAGGTGCCACCGGCCAGCTCCCTTGCGATGTCGACGGTGCGCCGACGCTGCCGCATATTGATCTCGTCGACCTCCCGCAGGAAGGCCACGGCACGGCCCACACCGAGCTCACGGGCGCGGGCGGTGAAGGCCCGGATGTCTTTGGGGAGGCATCCGCCGCCGAAGCCGAGACCCGCGGAGAGGAAGCGTCGTCCAATCCGCGTGTCGTGCCCGATGGCGTCAGCCAGGGTGACCACGTCTGCCCCGGATGCGTCGCACACTTCCGCCATGGCGTTGATGAACGAGATCTTGGTGGCGAGGAACGAGTTCGCCGCCACCTTGACGAGCTCTGCGGTCGCCGGATCCGTGCTGATGTATGGAACGCCTGCCGCCAGCATCGGCGCGTACACCGCACGAAGCACCTCGTCGGCGTGTGACGAGACGACGCCGGTCACGAGCCGGTCGGGCTGGAGGGTGTCGTGGACGGCGAAGCCCTCGCGCAGGAACTCGGGGTTCCAGGAGACTTCGACGGCTACCTCGTCAGGGAGGAGTTCTGCCAACCGGGCGGCGAGCCGTTCCGTCGTACCGACCGGGACAGTGGATTTACCGACGATCAGGCAGGGGCGGCGCAAATGCGGAGCCAGAGCCTCGATGACAGCGTCGACGTGACGTAGATCCGCGGCATGGGAGTCACGCTGCTGTGGTGTGCCCACGCACACGAAGTGGACGTCACCGAACTCGGCAGCTTCGCGCAGCGAGGTAGTGAATCTCAGCCGCCCGGAGCCGATGTTCCTGGTGAGAATCTGATGCAGACCTGGTTCGAAGAAGGGGGGTCTGCCGTCGGCCAGCGCCCTGATCTTGCCGGCGTCGATGTCGACGCCGAGGACCTCGTGCCCGATATCGGCCATGCACGCGGCGTGCACAGCTCCGAGGTATCCCGTGCCGATGACGGTCAACCGCATGCTGGCGCTCCTGTCTGAAGAACTTCAGACGACTCCAGATGAGTCAGTCTGGGATAGCCCGACGGGTTCTGCTCCTGGAATCGCCACGCGTCGCGGCACATCGTGGCGAGATCGCGTGTCGTGGCCCAGTTCCAGGCCCGGGCCACGGCGCTCGGATCAGCGACAAGCGCGGCCACGTCGCCCGGCCTGCGCGCGACGATCTCGTAGGGGATCTCCCGGCCACATGCGTCGGCGAAGGCTGCCACGAGTTGGAGGACGGAGGTGCCCACCCCGGTGCCGAGATTGAACGTGCGCATTCCGTTCGCGTCACCGAGATGTTCGAGCGCGGCCCGGTGCCCCTCGGCAACGTCCATGACGTGGATGTAGTCGCGCACACCGGTGCCGTCCGCAGTGGGGTAGTCGTCGCCGAAGACGCTGAGCCGGTGCAGTCGCCCGATCACGATCTGGGCCAGGTACGGCATGACGTTGTTGGGCACGCCCCGGGGGTCCTCGCCCAACAGCCCGGTGGGGTGAGCGCCGACCGGATTGAAGTACCGCAGCGCCAGGACACGCATGTCCGGCAGGTGCCGACAGATATCGGCCAGCACCTGCTCGCAGAGCCACTTTGTCGTGGCGTACGGGTTGGTGGGGCCTGCCGGGTCCTGCTCGGTCAACGGCACCTTGGCGGCATCGCCGTAGATCGAGCAGGACGACGAGAAGACCAGCCGGTTCACGTCGTGCTCCCGCATCGCCGAAAGAAGTGCGGTAGTGCCACCGACGTTGGTGTCGTAGTACTCGACCGGCTTCTCCACGGATTCGCCGACCGCCTTCTTCGCGGCGAAGTGGATGACCGCGTCGAAGGCGTGGGTGTCGAACACCCTGGACAGTGCGCGCCGGTCGCGCAGGTCGATCTCGTAGGTCGCGGCGACCGGTCGGCCGGCGATCTCCGCAACGCGCTCCAGGGCCTGGGGCGAGCTGTTGGAGTGGTCATCGACAACGACCACGTCGTAGCCGTGATCGAGCAGCTCGACGCAGGTGTGGCTGCCGATGAATCCGGCACCGCCGGTCACCAGGACCGTTGCAGACATTGGACTACCTCTTCCAGGCTCGTCACGGGACTTCGTGGGGGTTTGTCCGATTCACCAGTTGAGCAGGCCTGCCAAGTAGACCGGGTACATCGAGATGGCCCACGCCAGCGGAAGGAGCACCGCGATACCGGCGAGGAGCGGCCCGCGGGCCGTCACCAGCGCGCGGTGCGGGGGCACTCCAGCCGCTCTGGCCGTCTCGACGACATGCAGCCCGCTGATCGCAAGCGTGACCACCGCGTACGACAGGGCGCCGACCATGCACAGGAAGACATATCCCGCCGCGGGGCCGGTGAGCTCTCCGATGACGGCCGCACTCGACAGAGTCGCTGTGATGAGGAGGTGTGGCGCCACGAGCCGCAAAGGCAGGGGTTCCAGACCGTCACGTTTTTTCGGCGTGACCTTGAAGACGATCGTCCGGGGACGCAGCTTCTGCAGTACGGCTGCGCCCACCCCCCAAGCGACAAACGGCCAGCGGGACAGACTGAACAGCCAGTTCTCCCAGCTCAGCACTGGTGCGTCCGGCGGGCGCAGCAGGCCGCGCCGACGCAACATCACGGCCATGAATGTCATCCACACGGACATCGCCCAGAAGTGGCCGAGGAATTCGAAGTAGTTCACGTTGATCCATGCCAGTCCGGTGACTGCTGCCACGGGAGGCAGCGCGAGTCCGGCAGTCGACGTCAGCGCGAGGAGCGGGTAGAAGAACAGTGCGAGGAGGAACCTGACCCGCAGCCACCCGCGCAGGCGGCGTAGGTGCCGAGGAACCAGCCCGAAGAGCATCACAGCCAGGCTTCGCGACCACTGGAATTCCTGTGTCGCCATCGCAGCGAAGGTGATCGGCCCGTCGCCGTGAGCCTCGGCGTCGATGGCGAATGCCCCTTGCCAGCCTGCGGAGTTGATGAGGAAGGTGGTGGAGAAGTCCTCGGCCAGCTCGGGGCCGACTCCCCCGATGTCCCGCAGAGCCCGAGTGCGAACTGCGTAGTGGGAGCCGATGCATACGGGAGCCAGGCCTCCGGAGTGTCCGAGCTGGACAGCGCCGTGAAACAGGGCTTCCCGGTGGAGACGCCCTCGAGCCGACCACGAGGTGGCGGCGTTGGTGTCGCACACACTCGGGGCGGCCACGTATCCGACCGCGGGGTCGGCGAACGGCCGGACCACCTCGGTCAGGTACGTCGGGTGCGGCACATGGTCACAGTCGAGCTGGGCGACGACGTCGTAGTCCCGGTACCCCCAGTTGTCGTAGAAATACGCAAGGTTGCCCTCCTTGCACCGCGTCCGGCGCGGCCACGTGGCCCGGTGGTAGTCCGGCAGGCCACGTCGGCACGACATCCGCACCCCGTTCGCCACGCACCACTGCAGGATCTCCTGGGACGGGTCCTCGTCGCAGAGCCACACGTGGTACGAGTACGCAAAGTCCTGCGCCAGCATCGCCCGGAGCGTGGCGCGGGCCATCTCCCAGTGCTCGGAGGGGGCACGGGTTACCACGAACGCGGCCCTCACGGGTGGCACCTCGATCTCCGGATTGAACCTGCGAAGCCGCAGAACCGCGACGAGGAAGTGCAGGGGCATGAGTGCCAGGTACGTCAGCAGCGCGCTGTTCACAGCCAGCCCTACCCAGCTGATCCGGTGCTCGGGCTGCAGCCACCATGTCCAGAACCAGACCAGGCACACCACCCAGCCGGCTGCCAACGCGCCCACCTTCACCCGGTCGAGCGGGGAGAGCGCGGTAATCAAGCTCGAGGCTTGAATCCGCAGGGAGCGTGACGGAAGGCCGAACTCCGGTCCTTCGGAATGGATTCGGACGACACGGCCGTCCGAGAGGCTAAGGAGCTGGGCGCTCAGGGCTTCGTGCGGACCGGCGGGCGCGGTGATCAGTTGGTCGGTCGCGTCAGCCTGGCCTGCGAGACCTGGCTCGGCCTGCGTCATGAGAGGGTGCTCCGGAAGTCGTCTCGGCTTGGCGACGTGAATGGCTCATGGCCGCCCTGGCTGCGGGGGATCGCCCCGGCCCGGCGACACGCGAGCGCCAAACCCGGCCGGGGCGATGGTCAGTACATGGGGTCAGCAGCCTGTGAGACAGTCGCGGCGACAGGGGTCGGCGTGCTGTCCGGCCCGGCGAGCGGGACGCCGTCCTGCTGGCCGCCCCTGATCGCTGCCGCACCGGCCGCCACGTCCTGAGGGCAGGAGACGAACCACTCCACAGTCCGCCGCAACCCGTCCTCGATGTCCACGTCCGGGTACCAGCCGAGCCGGTCCTGGGCGCGATTGATCACCGGGCGGCGACGAACCGGGTCGTCGACGGGAAGCGGGTAGTACCGCACCTCCGACGTGGAACCGGTGATCTTCAGCACGAGTTCGGCGAGCTCGGTTACAGTCCGTTCCACCGGATTGCCCAGATTGAACGGTCCGGCTTCACTCGAGTCGAGCATCGCGACAACCCCGCGGACCAGGTCATCCACAAAGCAGAAACTGCGTGTCTGCTTCCCGTCGCCGTAAATCGTCAACGGCTCGCTACTGAGCGCCTGCGTAATGAAACTGGACACCACACGGCCGTCGTGCGGGCGCATCCGCGGACCGTACGTGTTGAAGATGCGCAGGATACCGACATCCGCTCCCAGGCTCCGCCGGTATGCAACCGAAACTGCCTCGGCGAACCGCTTGGCCTCGTCGTAGACACTTCGCGGCCCGACAGGATTGACGTTCCCCCAGTACTCCTCGTCCTGCGGATGGACCAGAGGATCGCCATACACCTCACTTGTCGACGCAAGCACGAACCGTGCACCGTGGCGCAGCGCCAGCCGGAGGGCATTCTCGGTTCCACGGCTGCCCACAGCCAGCGTCTCCAGGGGCCACCGCAGATAGTCCGGCGGCGAGGCGGGACTCGCGAGATGCGCAACCGCATCGATCCGCCCCGGGACGTCCGCCGCGACACTGACGTCAGAATGGATGAATTCGAAGGCAGGATTCGCCCTCAGATGTGCGATGTTCTTCGGCTCACCGGTCAAAAAATTGTCGAGGCACACGACGGAATCCCCACGCCGCAGGAGCGCCTCGCACAGGTGTGATCCTAGAAAACCACCGCCACCAGTCACGGCAACGCGCATGAGTTTCTCCACAAATCAGGGGCAGGAAAGCCTGAACTCCGAGACCCCGAACGCAAAACGAGGCCCTCGGGATCGGAGGCAGTTCTCAGGGAAACCGCAGGAAAAGCATATTTACACACATTAAGGCTCTCCGTGAGGATCGGAGCGCGGTGGTGCGCCAATCGGCCGTCACGCCGGCAAAGCGCGCAACCCCCCTTGACTGCGGTCCGGGAACCTTCCGGCAGCTGCCGATTACGCGTCGCTCGATCACTCACCCAGGTGAATCGAAGTCGCGCGCGTCGAGCGGCGGAGAGATTCCCTCCGGAGCAGCGGCGCCTCTTCTCCGAATTGGACCGTGCGAAGCTCCGCCCACCGCTGCCCCGATTGCCGCACCGGACGATGATCCCGGTGGCGCTGTACATCTGATCTGGGTGCACCGACGACACGTGGTGCCGCATCGGCAAGCGCGCCGCGCATTCCGCATCCACACGCGCAACGCCTGCGCCGCTCGGCCGAACGCCGTTGGATTCGACAGCACCATCACCGTCATCGGCGTGCTCCGCGCCTAGGTGATCGATCCCAAGGGGGCAGCGATCAGCCCGCCCCAACTGATCGATCCGGCCCGGCCTTCGCGGCCCAGATCGGTGTGCGGATGGATACTCCGGGCGGAAATGGGTCCACTTTAGTCGAATTGGACTTCGCGCAATTGTGATTGGCGTCGATACGGTCGCGGTATGCGTATCCACGTCGTCGACGCCTTCACCGACCGGCCGTTCGCCGACAACCCCTGCGGGCGTATGCCTGCTCGATACCGAAGACTGGCCTGAGGATGCCTGGATGCAGCAGGTTGCTGCCGAGATGAACTACTCGGAGACCGCCTTCGCGCTGCCGCTCCCCGACGGCGACGACGCCGACTGGGAGATCCGCTGGTTCACCCCGCTCGCCGGGACCAATCTGTGCGGCCATGCCACTTTGGCCACGGCGCACACACTGCGGCGGGAGCGTGCGGCTGTCGGTGCGCTGCGCTTCCGGAGCCGGTTCAGCGGCATCCTCACCGCGCATGCGCACCAGGACGGCCTCATCACCCTGGACTTCCCGGCCGCGCCCGGCACCGCAAGCCCGTTTCCGGAAGGCCTGCCGGAGGCCCTGGGGGTGAGGCCGGAGGCCGCCTTTCGCACCGGTATGCTCGGCGATCTGTTGACCGTCCTGCCCGACGAGGCAACCGTCCGGGCCGTGATCCCCGACCTCGAGGTGATGGCCGACATGACCCGCCGCGAGGGCCTGCGCGGCGTCATCATCACAGCCCCGGCACCCAGTCCTGGCCTGGAGTACGACTTCGTCTCCCGCTTTTTCTCACCCGCCGAGGGCATCCTCGAGGATCGGGTCACGGGCAGCGCCCACACCGCACTGGCCCCCTACTGGGCGACACGGATCGGCCGCGACGAGCTCACCGGTCTGCAGGTATCCGCGCGCAGCGGGCTGGTCAGGACCGCTGTGTACGGTGACCGCGTTCATCTCACGGGGCAAGCGGTCACCGTTCTTGACGGGGCCCTGCATGTTCAGCTGATCGATTCCGCAGGATTGGCGACTCGCATGGGCGAGAGGGCCCAACGTCAGTGCGTGAAGACAGAATCGGACTCCCTCGCCACCGCGCTGTACGCGAATACGTCCACGTCCTTGTCGGCGTCCTCAGCCTGACGGCTTGCCGAGTGCGGCGGGTGTGTTGTCGTGTGGCGGTCGGCCGAGCCAGCGGCCGTCGCGCATGAGGTGGCGTCCGCGCAGCTCGTTCGCCTCACGCCAGGCCTGGATACGCTGCGGCCGGATCAGGAAGTACTGGTAGGGCTCGTCGAGCTCGCGCGGGTCGAAACCGGTCTTGGTCGCGAACGTGTCGCCCGTCTTGGGAGCGAGGTCGGCGATGTCCACCGGCTCGGCGATGCCGTCGACGACGACAACGTCGCGGGTCGGCCCGAGGCTGAGGCGCACCCCGCCGTCCGCCAGCAAGTTGCGGCCGGTGACCGAGGCACGCGGCGTCGAGATGAGGAACGCGATCCCGTCCCAGAGGTAGGAGAGCGGGATGAGGTGGACGCCGCCCGAGCCCGAGGTCGCGGCCCACAGATCGACGTCGCTCTCCAGTCTCGCGCGAGTGTCCCGCAGCCTCTCCTCAAGTCCACGCGGCAGCGTGCCCGTCATGCTTCCTCCAGTCGCTTCGTGCAGGGCCCTGCCTTGCGAGGGCGGGCTCCGTCGGTCGTCGGTCGGTTCACTTCGGTATCGGCCTTCGCGGACGCCACGGCCTCCAGCGCCCTGCGGTCTCGCGCGCACCGCCCTCTCAGGGGCCGGTGAGCACGAAGCGCGTCGTATGTACGGAGCCGTCCGGCGGCGGGCCGGCAGCCGGACCCATGTCCGGCGAGGCGCGGTGCACCTGGTCCGAGTGACGATGGCGGGCGGTCGCGGGCGGGCGGATCCGCCAGGCGCCCGGGCGCCGCCCGGAGCCCGGCGGCCATCTCATGATCGGCGGCCAGGCAGGGCAGGCAGCGGTGACACATCAGGGCGTGGGTGCCAGCGATGCGGCCTCCCAGGCAAACCCGTCCGGGTCGGTGAGGGGCCCGGCAGCGCCGCCGATCATGAGCCGGTGCGATCCGGTGCCGTCGGGAGAGACACCGGCGTCCTTGGCAAGCGCACGACGCCGGTACAACGCCAGCTTGACAGGGCCCGCCCCAGCAGCGAACTCGACGTACACGCGGCCGAAGCTCTTCCCCACCGCAAGACCTTGGTCAACGTAGAACCGCTTGCTCGCGGCCACGTCCGCGACCCCCAGCAGGAGCACGATCTCGTCGATCTTCCCGGTGGCCGGGCCAGTGTCCTTCTTCGCCGAGGTCGCGACCTTCCAGATCGCCCCGTCCGGAGCCTGCACGACACCGCCGTAGCCCCACAGCGACTTCGCGACAGGCTTCAGCACAGTGGCACCCGCCTCCACAGCGGCGTCGACGAGACGGTTGACAGTGGCCGGCTGGGACACCGTGAGCGCCAGCGTGAACCCACGGAAGCCGGTCGTCGGCGCCTGCGAGGCCCGCAGACGTACCTGCGTGTCCAGACCGAACGCGGCGGAGTAGAAGCGGTGAGCGGCCGTGGGGTCGGCCACCTCGAGAGTGACGGATTCGATGTTTGCCATGTCCATCACGCTAGTTGCCGCTCGGCGGCCGGCGCTTCTCGATTCCTGACCGGTCTTGACACCCACTCCTCCACACACGGCGCCACCCCCCGCGCAGCACCCGTCGAACGGGCCCGGTAGACACTGGGCGGCATACCGACCAGCCCGAAGAAGCGGGTACTGAAAGTGCCCAGCGATGAACAGCCGACCGCGAAGCAGACCTCGGTGACGCTGAGGTCGCCACGACGCAACAGCGCCGTCGCGCGCTCGATGCGACGCGTCATCAGGTACGCGTACGGCGACTCGCCGTACGCCAGTCGGAACTGGCGGCTGAGGTGTGCGGCCGACATGTTCACGCCGCGAGCCAGCGCCTCGACGTTCAGCGGCTGCGCGTACTGCCGGTCGATCCGGTCACGGACCCGGCGCAGCTGCGCGAGGTCGCTCAGGCGCTGCGCCGCGGTGCGCGCGCGCCCCCACGAGGGATGGCACATAGAGAACTCCTTTGAATCGGTACCCGCGAGCACCTGGGTTGCACGACGGCGTAGGCGGCAAAGTGCTCGATGGCGATGACCCGCTCGCCGTCGACGAGCCGGCCCAGCAGACCGAGCGGGCCGAGCAGGCCGAGCAGCCGCTCGACGGCGGCGGGATGGAAGCCGGTTGTCGGCTGGGCGAGGACGCAGACGCCGCCGCCCTTGTGGACGGCCGGCGTGCGCGCCCCGGCCTCGGCGGCCGCTCTCGCGCGTACCTCTGCGATGATGCGGCCGCCGAAAGGGGTAGTCGCCCGAAGGGTGGTCGAGGACAGCGCGCCTGGAATCGCCGGCCGCCGTATTCCTCGCAACTGGTCGCGGCGCCGGCCATCATGACCGGGTCGATGACCGGAAACTCAGCGGAGTTCCTGGATGCGGACCAGGTTGCCCGCGGGATCGCGGAAGGCGCAGTCACGGATGCCGTACGGCTGCTCTGTCGGCTCCTGGACGACCTCGGCGTCGCCGGCCTGCACCTTCTCGAAAGTGGCGTCGAGGTCCCGGGTAGCCAGCAGAATCCAGCCGTACGTGCCCTTGGCCATCATCTCGGCGATGGTACGGCGCTCGTCCTCGGTGACCCCGGGATCAGCGGCCGGCGGCGCCAGGAGAATGGACGTGCCGGGCTGACCGGCGGGGCCGACCGTGATCCAGCGCATCTTGCCCTGTCCGACGTCGCTGCGGACCTCGAAACCGAGGACGTCACGGTAGAAGGCCAGAGACGCGTCCGGGTCGTCATGCGGGAGGAAGCTCGTGTGAATAGTGATGTCCATGACCATCATGCTAGGCAAGCTCCACGACCAGCGCTTCTCGATTCCTGACCGATCCGGCCACCCGTCCCACCCCACACGGTTGTATCCCCGCCATGGCGCGCACCGCCTGGCCCCGCGTCGTCCGACCCGTGTGTTTGGTGGTTCCGTTGCCACCAGTCGTCGGCGTGTAGAGGACCGGTGCTCGACTGGGGCCAGGCAGGGGCGTGACAGCGCCCAGCGCCCTCCCGATGGAGGGGCTCCCCTGGGCGGCAGCGGGGTACTGGACCTGAGGCAGGGGGGTGATGGCCGTCCGGGATGAAGACGGTTTCCAGGGATCCTCTCAGGATGGCGCGGTCGACGTACGGACCGAAGCAGTCCTGGATCAGGCGCAGTGCGACCTGGGGCGGAGCCAGCGGCTCCCCTCCAGCCACCAGTGGGGCGGATGCCTGACGCAGGGCGTCGTCCAGCGCTGGGTATGAGGACGGTCCGACAGGCCGCACCCGATAGCGTGTTCGATTATCGGTGGCGGCAGGATGCGAGTACGGCGATGGAACATGACGTCTCTTCGGGGCTCGGCGACAGTGATGCGAGGCCTTGGACGGGCGGAGCTGGGATCCCCGGTGACCTGTTGGCGGCGAAGGAGCTGGTGTACGACCCATGTGGGTTCACGTACTCCCAGCCGGTGCCTGAAACGGAGAGCGCCGAGTACGGGGCATGCGAGTTCACGCTGGATGGCTCCTCGGTCAGGTTCCGCGTGGCCAAGACAACCCCGACAAAAGTCGGCCAGTTCGTCACGGTGTGGAAGCGGTCCGCGAGCGGGCCGATACAGCCGTTCGACGCTGCAGACCCCGTTGACCTGTTCGTCATCAGCACTCGCGAAGGCCAGCGGTCCGGGCAGTTCGTGTTTCCGCGCGACGTCCTCCGTGAACGGGACATTGTGTCAAGGAACGGATCCGGCGGGAAGCGGGCATTCCGCGTCTACCCGCCGTGGGTGACGACCACCAACCGCCAAGCCCGCCACACGCAGACGTGGCAGTTGAGCCACTTCCTGCCTCTGCCCGGAAACAAGCTCATCGACACCGCCCAGGCGCGCGCGCTCTATCACGCCTGCCGCCCGTGACACGCCTGCCCGCCACCCGGCGACGGCAGCCCGTGACCGGTAGGCGCGAGCAAGCCTGAGACTGCTGCGTTGCAAGCAGGCCGAGACATGGCGCCGGTGGCGATCCGGGCGGGTGAGTGGAGATCACATCCGCCTTCAGCGTCCTCAGCCGCGACGTGCAGATGGTGACTGGGCATGACGACGTAAACCCCGGCCCGTTCTCACGCGGGCAGTGACCTCTGACTGATCACCCTCATCGTCCGGCCGGGGAGAGACCACGGCTCCCACGACCGCGCCACCCCCAGGTGCTGATCCCCAGACTCCGTCCACGCGCATCAACCCCAGGCCGACTGACCTCCACCCGTGCCCTCCAAAACGAGACCGCCCTTCAGCCCGACGCTGACCAGGAACACTCACCTCACCGGACGCCATGCCCAACTCACCCGCAACTTGCGACACTTCGTACGTCGAAGTGTGCCCTGACCTTCCGGTTCAGGAAGTCAGGGCAGCACGCTCCGATTCGCTACGCAGGATGCAGAATTCGTTCCCTTCGGGGTCTGCGAGGACAACCCAGCCCCAGCCGCTGGGCTTGCGGTGGTCCGCGACGACAGCGGCGCCAAGGCCCAGCAGGCGTTCGACCTCTTCCCCACATGAGGTCTGCGGACGCAGGCACAGGTGGAGCCGATTCTTGACCGCCTTCAGCTCCGGCACCTCGTTGAAGTGCAGCATGAGACCGTCGGCCAGCATCACCTCGGTCTCGTCGTCTCCGGGCCGGTCCTCGGGATCGATTGGACGGCCGGTAACCGCACTCCAGAACCGGGCCAACTCATAAGCATTGGCACAGTCGATCGCCACGTTCTGCAATATCGAAAACATGACCAGGAGCCTGCCTGAACATGACCTTCACACGCCACCCAATTACCCCGGGCACCTCTCCGGGTTCGCCACGGCCGCCCGAAAACAGGCGCACAGGCATCAGGTATGCCGCTGATGACGACTCCGGGCGCCATGGCCTCTCGGCCTAGCCGTTCCGAGCGGACAGCAACAGACCCGCACAGCAACGCGTCAGCATCGACGTGACGCCTCCCCGTGGTCAGCTCGTCCCGGCCGCGGCCAGGAGGACCCGTTCGCGCAGGAGGGAAGCTTCGCTCGTCCGCACATCCGCGCTTGGTCATCTTGATCGTGTACACGGCCTTCATCCCGGCCGAAGTTCCACAGGTGGTCAGGCCCCGGACTTCGGCATCTGACATCTGACTTCGACCGATTTTGCGGTGTCGGTCTGTTGTGACATCACGCAGGAGCTTGCGGTGTCCAGGCGTCCTGAATGGCGCGGTGCAGGTCGAGCAGCAGAGCCCGGCCGCCCATCTCATGCTCGCTGATCGGGCGCCGCGCCCGGTAGGCGGTGAGGAAGCGCCGCTCCACCGTTGGTGCGGTCTCCGGTGGTTGCCGGGCGGTCAGAAACAGCTGCCAGCTGACAACGTCGTACAGCAGTGGGCCCCAGCTGGGGCTGCCCCAGTCGATCAGCGCGAGTGCAGTGGAGCCGGGGTCCTGCAGGATCTCCGGTGCCGGGTCGCCGTAGAGCACGCCCTCGCTCAGCGCCGCACCGGTGCCGAAGTCGGCTATGGCGGTCAGCGCTTTTCTCAGGGCAGCGCCGCGGCGTCTGCCGAGGCGTCTGGCCTCACCCTTGTAGAAGTCGAGCATTCGCCCGGCCGGCCGGGGTACGTCCGGAAGGGTCATCAAGGTGTGATGGACGCGCCCGAGGAGGTCACCGGCCTGCTCCGGGGCTGTTCCGGTGGTCAGGTCCAGCGGCGAGCCCGGGATGAAGGTGTGCAGGGCCAGCGTCCAAGGACCATCCCGGGGCCGGCCAACCGGGCAGCACAGTCTCCCGTCGACGGTGGGGACCGGCGCTCCGGTACGAATGCCGGCGCGGTCGAGCACGGCGGCGATCCGCAGCCCGGGTTCGACGAACTCGGGGCCGTCGAAGGTCAGCTTCGCGACGTACGGGCCGTCGCTGCTCTCCACCCTCCATACCCGTGAGCGGTCTCCCAGATCGGTCAGTTCGGCGGCGAGTCGTGGGGCGGAAAGGTTCCACGGAGCGAGCAGCGGCAGGAGGCGCTGATCCCAATCGGGGCTCATGCTTGCTGATCCTCTCGAACGGCCATCAGATCCGCAGCGGCAGTGCGGGCGTCGGGTCGGCCGTGGGCAGCCCGGAGGCTTCCGGTCACAGCCCCGACCGCCTCCCGTTCGGCTGCGTGGGCCCGGTAGAACTGGCGGGTGCGGTCCTGCAGAGCGGCGTACGCGCGCTCCAGGCCCTCCGTGTGACCGCCCCCCATCTCGATGTAGGGCTGTCCGGTCGAAACGCACGCGTCACGGACGATGGCGCTCCGCCCTGTGATCCACGCAGCGGTACGGCGGTACGTGGCATCGTCGGCCCCTTCGAGCCAGTGCGGGGCGATCCGCAGATCGTCGGCCGTCAGCGCGGTGTTGCCGAGGAAGACAGCGGCTACCGCCAGCCCGAAGTCGGCCGCGGCCCCGGCCACCGCGGGCGTGACGACGTCGCCCTCGACCACATAGCACTCCGACGGCTCGGGGTCCTCACCGATGCCGTCCGCCACCGCGCGCAGGAACTCGATGAGGAACGGCTGCGCCAACTCCGCCTTGTCGGAATGCATACCGTGCCGCACCCCGTGGTGCGGGGCCGCGTTCTGCAGCATCGACACCAGCGCGTCGGTCGAGCACCCCGGGACACGGTCCCGGTCCAGCAGCATCCGCGCCAGCGTGCTCTTGCCCACCCTCGGCGGACCGCCAATCAGACAGATCACGTACAGGACCGTAGAGGCAGGGCGTGGCTCGAGCAACGCAATTACCCGCGGCGCGGTGGAACTGGTGACGAACGGTTCCCATGCAGCGGACGAGCGACCCGGACGGGTACCGAGAAGGCGGCCGGGATCAAGTCACGCCAGTCGCCGCAGCAGAGACGCCGAAGTCGCATCCTGTCGCGATCAGCCATCCCCTTTGGGCTGTGAACTCACCAAGTGGAAGCCGCCGATGCCGTGGTGCGCGGCCTCGACAATCTCCGGGTATGCGGATTCCGCGCGAGGGCTTGCGGGCCACGGTGGTAGCTGCCTGCGGCACGGGAAAGGCCTTCGCCGTCCAACTGTCCTTGTGGCACAGGCAGGGCATGGTGACCCTCTACGCGGCACCTATGCCTGTCTTCCGGTCCTGGCCAAGGCCGTGGAGTACGCGTACGGGCAGCAAATGCTGCCGTTCGACCTGGTGGTGGTCGATGAAGCCCACCGCACGAGCGGTGGGGGCGGGCAAGCGACCAGACGCTTTCATCCGTGGACTGCCGGCGTTGAGGCAGTACGTCGGGCGGGCGGGAAGAGAAGAAGGTCGTCAGCCGACAGAAGAGCGAGGAGCTGCCCGACGGCACAGCCGTAAGGCTGGCCCATTCCTCAGCGACCACAAAGCACGCCAGGACCGGCTGGACCAAGAACAGCGCACCGCCTCGCCGAACTCGGGCTGGACAGGGCTGCAGAGCCCCGAGGTTGATGATGGTTAGTCCGCGGTCGGAGGCGTCCGCGCAGCACCGGCTGGGAGCCTGGGCGCCGTCACAGCTGTCCGCCCCCGCGCTGGAACACACCGTCTGCGCCTACTTCGCCCGCTGGCAGGAGGAAGGCGCTTTCGCCCAGCTCACCAGCCTGCTCTGGCGCCAAGTGCGTCGGCAGGAAGGCCGGGAGGAGGGAGTCGGTACTCTGACCGGGATGATTCACCGGGTTGTGGCAGGCAGATAGCAGCGATACTCATCATGGTCTCCTCCGCGTGGTGGGTATCCCAACGGGCGATAGTCAGGTGAGGGTCGCGACCACTACATCCCCCGTTTGGGTTCCTGCTTGGACGAGCACGTCGCCGCCCGGTGCCCGCACTCCGGAGCCACCAGAGGTCTCCACGCACTCTCCGCTCGGCCCTGCCGTGGTCGACAGCGCCACCCAGACCCCGTGGGCGGCCGCCCGATCCCTCATATGCCCATCGCGACGGGCAAGCGCACCAGGGCTCGCACCGTAGAGGGTGCTCGCCACGTACGCGTCCATGCCCAACGCCGCGGTGTCCGCGGCATGCTGGGGCACAGCGACACCCATCGCCGGCGGTACGCCCTCCCCGTCAGCCTCTTCAACCCGTACGGTGACCTTCCGGACCGGCTATGGAGCAACTGGTCTGGGGGGGAGGCGTTGTGTCGCACAGCGCGGAGGATCCGGGCACGGTACGGCAGATTTTGCGAGCGGCCACCTGCGAAAACAGGTCGGCTCCCGGGTCTCTCGCAGAACTCTCACAGATGGTCGTAGGCGAGAAGTCGGAAGCGGAACTGGCGCTACCGCCAACCGCCGCCCGCTGGTCCCCAACCCACGAATATGCGGATCAGCGCTGACTATCGCCTCTCCTTCCTGACAGGGCCTGGTCGGGACCCATATCGCGATATAGCGTTAGTCCTCTAGTCGCGCCGCTGGCTGCATCACGCGACAATCTTCGACAGGACCAGGATGGAAGCATGTCGCGAGAGATCCCGCCCACCGGGAAGCGCTCCGGCCCCGGCTCATCACCCGAGTTGCGGGCCTCTCACGCGGACCGGGACCGGGTGGTGGACGTATTACGTGTCGCGGCAGGGGACGGCCGACTGACCTTGGCCGAGTTGGACGAGCGCATGGAGGCTGCCCTGTCCGCGCGGACCGTCAGCGAACTCACCACGCTCACCGCTGACCTGCCGCCCGTGTCGGCCTCGGCCGGCGTGGCCATTACGGAGGTCAAGGATGTACTCCGGATCGACCAGAGGGGGCCCTACCCCTTGATCGTGGACACCCTGATCATTGGATCGTGAAGATCCCTAGGACAGGAGTTCCCGTTGGGGACATCGAAGTACTCGCCTG
>NZ_JBSHNE010000037.1:0-12463 GCF_053646035.1 Streptomyces sp. NPDC055287
ATCCCACGGCTTCGGCCGAGCCATCCCACACCCCCGGATCAACGTTCCCGGAGCGACCCAACCACCTCGAAGATCATTTCGTTAGGAGTTCTAACTGGGGCATTGCGACGGCCCCTAGAACCCAAGCGGCAACCTGTCCCAGCGTCCGCAGTACCGGCCCGGGTGCCCTGAGGCGCCCGGGCCCCGGGGGGTCAGGTGCCGGGCTGGGCGGGTAGTGAGGCGGCGGCGGTGTTCTGGGGGACGACCACGATGCGGCCGCCTTCGGGGCGCTCCTCGTAGAGCGCGAGGTGCTGCCGGTGCAGGGCCGTGATCGTCTCGACGAGGACATCGCCTTCGGTCCGGCGCATCTGGATGTCTCGGCGGGCGGCGGTGCGAGCGAGCACGATCTGGGTGACCGACTCAACGATGGTGATCGAGAGCCGGAGGGTGGTGATGGAGATGATCAGCCAGTACATGAATTCGTTCATTGCGAACGCCCCCTGGTTGTGCCGTTCACGGCCCGCTGCCGTGCGTGGGATGCCAGGGTGATTGATCGTGAAGTTGTTCAACATGGCTGATCGGTGGCTGTGAGGTGTCAGCGCTGGTGGGAGCGGTGACAGTCCGGACAACTCCGGTACGTAGCGGGGGTTGAGGATGTCACGAGGCGCAGCGGGGGGACGTGGTGGGCGCCCGTGGGGGCGGATCGAGGCCCGCAGCCCCCAGGCTGCGGATCTCGCGGCGCTGTTGCGGGAGCTCGGTGACCTCGCACTCCTCTGGTCCGCCGAACTCCTGCACGCCGGCCTGCCCACCACCGACCAGCTCACCCGCATCCTGCCTCTGATGGAGCAGATGCGCACCGACGTCATCCTGGGCCAGTACCTCGACCTTGCCGCCGACGTGCACCAGCACAGCGACGTCGAAGCCGCCCTCACCACGATCCGCTACAAGACCGCGAAGTACGCCATCGAACGACCCCTCAGCCTGGGAGCCGCCCTTGCGGGCGCCGACCAAAACCTCCTGGACGTGCTGACGGCATTCGCGATTCCCCTGGGAGAGGCTATCCAGCTCCGCGACGACCTCCTTAGCGTCTTCGGCGACTCCGCTACCAGGAAGCCCGCCCTCGATGACCTCCGCAAAACCAAACCCACCGTCCTGATCGCCCTAGCCCTCCAGCGCGTTGGCCGGGCCCAAGCCGAGCAGCTACGCCTGTTCCTCGGCTGCCCGACCCCCACCGATGACCAAGCCGACGTGGCTCGGCGCATCATCGCCGCAGTCGGCGCCGACCAAACGGTCGAGCACATGATCACCGAACGCTACGAGAAGGCCCTCACCCACCTGGCGCGGGCGCCGCTGGAGCCCACCGCCGCGCACGCGCTGCGCACTCTCGCCGACTCCACCGTTCGGAGGAGCACATGAGCAACCCCCAATCACCGCGCCGACGTGTCCTGCTGGCCTCCCCACGCGGCTGGTGCGCTGGCGTGGACCGCGCGGTCATGGCCGTGGAGAAGGCTCTGGAGCAGTACGGTGCACCGGTCTACGTCCGTCACGAAATCGTCCACAACAAGTACGTCGTGCAGACCCTGGAGAAGAAGGGCGCGATCTTCGTCGAAACAACTGACGAAGTACCCCAGGGCTCGATCGTTGTCTTCTCCGCACATGGCGTCGCGCCAGCTGTGCACACCGAGGCAGCCGCACGGAACCTGTCGACGATCGACGCGACCTGCCCGCTGGTCACCAAGGTCCACAAGGAAGCCGTCCGCTTCGCCAAGGAGGACTACGACATCCTCCTGATCGGCCACGAGGGCCACGAGGAAGTCATCGGCACCTCCGGCGAGGCCCCCGACCACATCACCCTGGTCGACGGTCCCGAGGACGTCGCCCATGTCTCCGTGCGCGACGAGTCGAAGGTCGTCTGGCTCTCCCAGACCACGCTCTCGGTCGACGAGACGATGGAGACGGTCGACGCCCTGAAGCAGAAGTTCCCGAACCTGCTCTCGCCTCCCAGCGACGACATCTGCTACGCCACGCAGAACCGTCAGATCGCGGTGAAGAAGCTGGCCGAGGACGCGCAGCTCGTCATCGTCGTGGGCTCCAGGAACTCCTCCAACTCGATCCGCATGGTCGAGGTCGCCCTCGATGCCGGAGCCCCCGCCGCGCACCTGGTGGACTTCGCCGACGAGATCGACGAGGCGTGGCTGGAAGGCGTCACGACGGTCGGTCTGACCTCCGGTGCCTCGGTCCCGGACGTGCTGGTCGACGGCGTTCTGGAGTGGCTGGCCGAGCGCGGCTACGCAGAGGTGGAGACCGTGAAGACCGCCGACGAGTCCATCAGCTTCTCCCTCCCCAGAGAACTCCGACACGAGCTGCGAGCCCAGGCTCGCTCTAGGCAGCGGGAACACCACGACAACGCCACCGGCGGCTAGTACTCCAGCAGTACTTTGTGGCTTGCCCTGGGGGAACGTCGAGCGGTGGGAGTGTAGCGGGCGGGTTTGCCGTCACGGACGACTTCTGCCCGCCTGCCCCGCGAAGGAGTGCCCACGACCTGCACCGGATCCTCGTCACGCCGATACCCGGATCGCCCGCCCGCACATTGGAACAGCTACACGCCCGAACAACTCCCGCGGAAACCCGTCGCTGACAGTTATTGAAATATGGGCCCCCGGCCGCACCGAGAACTGCCAGATCGGCGTGTTCGCCGCCTACGCCAGCACGGCCGGCCGTGCCTGGGTGGACCGCGAGCTCTACCTGCCCAAGTCCTGGACCGACGACCGCGACCGCTGCCGGGCCGCCAAGGTCCCCGATCAGCAGGAGTTCGCCACCAAGAACACCCTTGCGGCGACGATCGTCCGCAGGGCGCTGACCTCGCCACTGCCGATCGTCTGGGTCACCGCGGACGCCGCTTACGGACAGGACAACCGCTTTCGCCGGATGCTGGAAACATCCGGCGTCGGCTACGTCCTGGCCGCCCCCAAGTCTCAGTTCTCCCTGGCCGGACCACGCGTCGACAGGGCCTTCGAACAGGCCCCCGACCAGGCATGGGAACGCCGTTCCTGCGGCGCGGGCGCGAAGGGACAGCGCGAGTACGACTGGGCGGGGGTCCGGTTGCGCCCGGTGGACGAATACGACTACCAGGACGGCGTGTTGATCCGCCGACGGTGGGCGCTGGCACGACGCAGCCTGAGCCCGGCCGGACGAGATCGCCTACTACCTCGCCTACGCGCCGCTGGACCTCACCGTGGACGAACTGGTGCGAGTCGCCGGCACCCGATGGGCGATCGAGGAGTGTTTCCAGGCCGCCAAGAACGAGTGCGGCCTGGACGAGTACGAGGTTCGCCGCTACGTCGGCTGGTACCGGCACATCACCCTGGCCATGCTCGCCCACGCCTTCCTCGCGGCGATGAGCACGCGAGCAGCTGAAAAGGGGGATCCGCCGGTGAGGATGCCGTGGTCATCGAGCTCACTGTGGCAGAAGTGCGGTGACTCCTGGCAGCTCATGCACCCCGAGATCCCCGCACCCACACCCACGCACTGAGCTGGTCGAACTGGCGCCGACGACGCCAAGCGGTGGCCCGCCGCTGTCACTACCGCCGTCGTGGGCACTCCTTCGAGGGGCAGGCGGGCAGAAGTCGTCCGTGACGGCAAACCCGCCCGCTACACTCCCACCGCTCGACGTTCCCCCAGGTCAAGCCACAAAGTACTGCTGGAGTACTAGGCCGCGTATCGAGTCGTGATCATCGGGTGGTCCTGGTGAGGTCTTTGATCCAGATCATCGAGGCGTGCAGGTGGAGACTGGCGAGGTAGCTGTCGGGAGTCTTGTCGTATCGGGTGTCTCACCGTCCCAGTGCCGGCCTCCTGGTACGTCACGCTCTGGGGCGGGTGAGGCACGTGGAGCCGACGTGAGCCGACCGGTGCACTGATGTCCGGGCGGGGACTCATGGGACATGGCCCGG
Source organism: Streptomyces sp. NPDC055287 (assembly GCF_053646035.1). NCBI lineage: Bacteria > Bacillati > Actinomycetota > Actinomycetes > Kitasatosporales > Streptomycetaceae > Streptomyces > Streptomyces sp. NPDC055287. The sequence continues at coordinate 3,930 of NZ_JBSHNE010000037.1, forward strand.
CACCCGGCTCAGGTTCCGGGGAGGATACGGCGCGTTTCGTAGGCCCACATCGCGATCTCGACCCGGTTGCGGGCGCCGAGTTTGGCCATCAGGCTGGCCAGATGCGTCTTCACCGTGCTGAGGCTGATGTGCAGTGCATCGGCGATCTCGGTGTTGGTCAGCCCGCGAGCGACGGCGAGGAGCACCTGCTCCTCGCGGGCGGTGACGGGGGAGACCGGCTGGGCCACGGGCCGACCGGCGGGCAGGTCCGCGAATGCCTGGAGCAGACGGACGGTGACGCTGGGCGCGATGAGCGCCTCACCGTCGGACGCCGACCGTACGGCCTGCGCCAGAAGGTCCGGTCCCGTGTCCTTGAGGAGGAATCCGCGGGCGCCGGCACGCAGTGAGCCGTAGACGTACTCGTCGAGGTCGAACGTGGTGATGACGACCACGGCCAGCGGGTCGGCGACGCCCGGGCCGGCGACCAGCCGGGTGGCCTCGAGCCCGTCGAGTACGGGCATGCGGATGTCGAACAGGCAGACGTCGGGGCGTAGTTCGCGGGCCAGACGTACCGCTTCCCGCCCGTCGGCGGCCTCGCCGACCACCTCGATGCCGGGCTGGGCGTTCAGCATGATCCGCAACCCGGTGCGGATGATCGTCTGGTCGTCAGCGACGAGGACGCGAATGGACACCGCTCTCGCTCCTCGCTCTCGGCAGTTCGGCTTCGACATGCCAGCCCCGGTCGGTACCCGGGCCGGCTCGTAGTGTGCCGCCGAGCAGGGTCGCGCGCTCGCGCAGTCCGGTAAGTCCGTATCCGTCGCGACCCCGGCCGGTGCGCCGGCCGTTGTCGCGCACACTCACCCGTACCGTGTGCCGTTCCGCGGCAACCCGAACGACGAGCTCGGTCGCGTCGACCGCATGGCGCAGCGCGTTGGTCACCGACTCCTGCACGATCCGGTAGACGGCCGCGTCCACGGCCGGGGGCAGCGCGTCCAGTTCGCCGTCGAGCCCCAGGTCGACCCTGAGGCGACCACCCGGGGTGCGCACCAGGCGCTCCAGATCCGCGACTCCGGCAGGGGGCGCCAGCTCGGCGCCGACCCCGCGGTCGCGCAGCGCGGCGACCATGGCGCGCATTTCCTCCAGCGTGCGCGCCCCTTCCTCCTCGATCCCCTCCAGCGCCTCGACGGCGGCGGACGGGTCGGTGCCCGCGAGCACCCGGCCCGCCTGGGCGATGATCACCATGGCCGACACGTGGTGGGCCACCGTGTCGTGCAGTTCCCGGGCGAGCTGCTCGCGCTCGCGGGAGCGCACCTGGTCCAACTGCCGCTCGCGAGCGGTCACCCGGAACCGCACGGCAGCCCCGACCACGCCGGGCAGCAGCAGGAAGACGAAGCCCACGACCTTTTCGACGACTGGGGTCTCGTCCGTGACGGTCGCCAGGGTGCAGGCCGCGAGGATCACCGCGCCGCCGAGCACAATCTCCCGTCCCGATCCCCACCGGGGCAGCGCGTACACCAGCACGAGCACGACCGCGCCGGTGTCCAGGCCGACCGGCTCGCGCGGTGCAGCGACGAGCGAGGCCACTTGAAGCAGGATCACCGAGCCGAACGCCAGCTTGACCATCGCCAGTGGGCGGGTCCGGCGCCACAAGGGCAGCAGGCACAGCCATACGGCGAACACCACCGCCACCGGCCGCCACACGACGTTCTCGCGCAGGGTGGCCTCCAGCACCACACCGCCCAGGCCCACGGCGAGCAGCGCCCAGTCCCGCCACACCCGGGCGGGCGCGTCGGGCGGCCGGGGTTCGGTCCACAGGGTTCGCAGGTCGTCTCGTAGCACGGTTCTCAGCCTAGGCACCGCGCCGTGCCGCGCATCGGCCGAAAGAACGGGGCGTCACTCGGCCCTGGGGCCGACGGATCCGCGGCCCGCGAGCCGATGCCGCAGAGCGCCGTGGCGGCGAGCCTCGGCATCGGAGGCCGTACAAGGACGGCCAACGAGGTGGTTGGAGGACCCGATGCTCTCGAAAGCCCTGTTGCGCCTGGGCGCAAGCGCCGCCCGCCATCCCTGGCGGGTGATCGCGGCATGGCTGATCGCCGCCACGCTTGCCGTCCTCGCCGCGATCGCCTTCGGCGGGCGGACCGCGGACTCGATGACCGCTCCGGGGCTGGACTCCCAACGGGCCGCGGAACTGATCGAGCGGGCCGGCACCGGCCAGGAGGGGATGACCGCCCAAGTGGTCGTCACCCCCCTCGACGGCGGTGCGACGTTCTTCGACCACGGCAGCGCGCGCACCGCTCTCACGCGGCTGCAGACCGAGGTGAAGCGGCTGCCGCACGTGCTCGGCACGAGCGACCCGGCGGGGGCACTCGACGCACGCGGGGACACCGCCGTGCGCGGCGGCCTTGTCTCGGCCGACGGGCGGATCGCAGTCGTCCGGGTGCAGTATCCCGACCAGAGCCGGCTGTCGGCCAAAGACCTCGACGCCCTCGTCGATCTCGGCGACCGGCTGCGCGCCGAGCTGCCCCTGCGCATCGAGATGGGCGGGAACCTCTTCTACGTCTTCTCCGACCCCGACGGCGGCGCAAGCGAGCTGATCGGCATCCTCGCCGCGGCCGCGATCCTGTTCTTGGCGTTCGGTTCGCTCGTCGCCGCCGCGCTGCCGATCGGCATGGCGGTCGTCGGGCTGACCATCGGAGTTGCCACGATGACGGTACTGGCGGGGGTGACGGACGTCCCGACCTTCGCCCCCGTCCTGGGCAGCATGGTCGGGCTCGGAGTGGGCATCGACTACGCGCTGTTCGTGCTCGCCAGGCACCGGGAGTACCTCGCGCGCGGGCTCGATCCCCACGAGGCGGCGGGGCGAGCGGTGGCCACGGCGGGGAGGCCCGTGGTCTTCGCCGGCGGCGTCGTCGTCGTATCGATCCTCGGCCTGGCGGTCGCGAACGTGCCGTTCATGACGGTGGGCGGGCTCGCCGTCTCGATCGTCGTTCTGACCATGGTGGTCGCGTCGGTGACGCTTCTGCCGGCCTTCCTCGGCGCCGCCGGCCCACGCCTGGCCCGGGCCGGCCGGATCGGCCGGATCGGCCGGGCTCTGCAGACCGGGAAGCTGGGCCGACTCGCACGGCGGCGGGACACGGTGGCGGGCGCCGCTCCCGCCGCCGGTTGGCGGCGCTGGATCGGGCACGTCAGCCGGCACCCGGTGCTGTACGCGATCGGCGCGGCGGGGCTGCTGCTGACCGCGACGCTGCCCGTGCTCGGCCTGCGCGTCGGCCTGCCCGACGACGGCTCACTGCCCCACAGCCGTACCGAGCGCCGGGCCTACGACCTCGTCGCCGAGGGGTTCGGCCCGGGCACCAACGGTCCCCTCGTCATCGCCGCGGACCCCACCGGTGATCCGGGAGTGCTGGACCGACTCGTCGCAACGGTCGCGGCGGATCCGGGCATCGCATCCGTCGCGCCGACGCACATCGATCGGGCCACCGGCATCGCGACCCTCGTGGTGTTCCCGACCACCAGCCCTCAGGACAAGGCCACGGCCGACACCATCGCCCGGCTGCGCACCGACGTGCTGCCCACGATCGGGCACGGCCCGGCCAGGGCCCACGTCGGCGGCGCCACCGCGAGCCTGTCCGATGTGGGCCAACGCACCAGCCAACGCCTGCCGGTGTTCGTCGCCGCCGTGCTGGCGATGTCGTTCCTGCTGCTGATGCTGGTCTTCCGCTCGATACTCGTACCACTCAAGGCGGTACTGCTGAACCTGCTGAGCATTGGCGCGGCCTACGGCATCATGGTCACCGTCTTCCAGTGGGGCTGGGGAGGCGCACTCATCGGGCTGGAAGCGACGGTTCCGATCGTGTCGTTCATCCCGATGTTCCTCTTCGCCATCCTGTTCGGCCTGTCGATGGACTACGAGGTGTTCCTCCTCTCCCGCGTACGCGAGGAGTACCTGCGCACCGGCGACAACGGCACGGCGATCGTTGAGGGCGTCTCATGCACCGCCCGGATCATCACCTCGGCCGCCCTCATCATGGTGGCGGTCTTCCTGTCCTTCGCCGTCGCCGAGGACCCCTCCACCAAAATGTTCGGGCTCGGCCTGGCCACCGCGATCTTCATCGACGCCACTGTTGTACGCATGGTGCTGGTACCGGCGACCATGACACTCCTCGGCCGGACCAACTGGTGGCTGCCGAAGTGGCTGGACCGGATGCTTCCCCGCGGCCCGGTCGGCACTGACGACACCGACGCGGAATCCACGGGTGAGGCCCCGCGTCCACGGCTGGTTGACCGTTGACTCAACTCCTGCCCGCCCTTGGCGTCCGGCACCTCAGCGCGTCACCTAGGGGCATATCGAGTCGTGATCATCGGGTGGTCCTGGTGAGGTCCTTGATCCAGATCATCGAGGCGCGCAGGTGGAGACCGGCGAGGTAGCTGTCGGGAGTCTTGCCGTATCGGGTGGCGATGCCTCGCCATGCTTTGAGCTTGTTGATCAGGCGTTCGACGGTGTTCCGCTCCTTGTAGAGATCGGCGTCGTGGCTGACGGGTCGGCCACCTCTGGAGCCCTTCTTCTTCCGGTTGGCGGCCTGGTCCTTCTTCTCCGGATGACCGCCTTGATACGGCGTTTGCGCAGGTGGGCGCGGTTTCCGCGGGACGAGTACGCCTTGTCCCCGGCGACCGCGTCCGGCCGGATGCGGGGTCGGCCGACGGGCCGAGGTGCATCCCGGCCGCGTCGTGGTGGGCTCGGGCGGTGGTGGAGTCGATGCTGACCAGGGACAGGTCCACCTCACCCCGCTTCGCGGCTTCCGTGATCAGGCCCTCCAGCAGGGCCTCGAAGACGCCGGCGTCACGCCACTGCCGGAAGCGGTTGTGGACGGTCGACCAGGCCCCGAACTCCGTCGGCATCTCCCGCCACTGCCCGCCCGTCTTGAACCGCCAGATCACGCCCTCGAACTGCTGCCGCAGTCGCTCGGGGTACGGGCCGTACTCGCCGATCGGCAGGTACGGCTCGATGAACTCCCAATCCGGATCGGTCAGTTGCACTCGCGTCGCGTAAGACTGTCTATCGGACCGGACCGTGCCACGAAGGCACATCCCGCAAATTGATCACGACTCGATACGCGCCCTGGTGGGCTTCACGCCCGCCTCCCGCAGGCGTCGCTGTAGTTCTGCGTTGAGCCGCGCCCAGGCCCGTTTCTGTTGTGCGAGCCATTGGCCGATGTCGTCCCGCGCCAGGTCACCCCGACTCGATCTCCTTGAGGGCCGCGCCATGGCTCAGCAGATGACCGAGGCCTACGTGGTGGCGTCGCCGGCCGACCGTCCACCCCAGCAGTCGTGGGTTCCAGTCGGGGTCGAGGGCGGCGAGTTGCGCCGCTCCGCGCGCCGCTCGTTGGGGGTCTTTGCCGAGCCCGCCAGACCTTCTGATGTTGGTGAGCCATGGCCCGACCGGCCGGTGCAGGGCGACCGCGTGACGGGGCGCCGCGAGAGTTCCCTCCTCGGCGTAGTACGCCCGGGAGGCAGCCAGATTCTCGGCGAAGCCGGCATCCGAGGTATCCCACACCATGCCGAGTTCTTCCAGCTCCTCGGCCCGCGCGCCGCTCATCGTCCCGGCTCATCGTCCCCGCGTCTCCTCGTCGGGCGGCTCGCCGATCCATACCGACGGATCAACGACCGCCTTCCGGCTTTCCTGTTGACCTTCACTTCGCTACTGACGCGGTTCTGGTGAGAGATCCCTGTGCAGCGAAGTGTGGATCCTCAGGCGATGCGGCGCATCCGATGCGCACCCGGCAGGACGGGCCCACGGTGCGCCGGCGGATCGAGACCATGCGCATCCGAGCCGCACCGCGCTTGTGCGCGGAGGCGGAGGGGGATGTGCGGCCGGGTATGGGCACGGGCTGGTCGTTTCTTGGTCGGGGCACCTGCGGCGTGGGTTCACGAATGGCGCGTGAATCTTTGTGACGGGTGGCGGTGGTTGCGGAACTGGGGTGAACGGGCTGAAAAAAACTGTGGCTGTGCTGGGTGAGCCGGCCGCGGGGGCGTTTGCTGGTGGTCTTCGTCAGAGGCGGTCTGCGGTCGGGAGGGGCGGCAACAAGCAGGGACCTCAGCGGGAACTCGGACGAGCCAGGTTTGGCTCCTACCGGCTGGCCTGGCAGGTCGGGGTGAGCATGGCGTCCAGAGCCGGTTGGGCAGCGAACGGGGCGGGCCTGGCGACGAGGACGGCCGCAAGAGGCGAGGTCGGACTGCCAGGGACTGGGCCGGCCTGGTCAGTGGGCTCCCTCGTCGGCTCTGTAGCGGCCGGAGGTCTCAGCGTTGTCTCGTGGCGATGTGTTGTAGGTGCCGGTGCCTGGGCGGGCTGGGGCCGTGAGTCCGGCCTGGTCGCCCACCGGTCCGGTTCTGGGCGGCAAGGGCTGCTCCAGGCGGGCAGTGCGCCTGGAGGAGTCTGAGCGAGGCTTCTCAAGCCCCTGTGAGGCTGTCTGTTCGCTCAGCTCCTTTTTCATCACGGCTGTGGCGCGGTCACGCCCTTTGACGCTGCGAGCAGGCGGTGGGTGGCCTGCGCTGCCCTGGGGCTGTTTCCGGGCGTTGGCGCAGGGTTGTGCCGTTGCATGGGTAAGGGCCGGCGGGGTGAACACGCGATGTGTTCACCCCGCCGGCCCTCGAGCGGTGCTGGGGGAGTGGCGGAGGCGGACCGGACGGCACTTGGCGCTCTGAGGACGGCGCAGGACGCGCTCTACGTCGCCCCGGCGCGGGCCTTGTTGGAAGCGGCTGTCAGGAGGTGCGCAGAGCCGCTTCTGCCGCCGGTGAGCGGGGTTCGCCAGTTGGGGCTTACTGCTTGGCGGGCCGTTTCCGGGGGCCGCTTCCGGGGTGGAGCTGCTGTGGCCAGTCGCGTCTTCCGCGTCCTGGCCCGGACCATCCACGGGCCGGTTTGGGCCGTCGTGAAGAGGCGGGTGGCGAGACGGACCAGGCCAGGTGGTGTGCGGTGTGGCAGTGCGCGAGCGCTGCCGCGAGGCAGGAGCCGGCCAGCAGGGTGGCGGTGACGGCGTCAGGCACGGAAGTCTCCTCGCTGGGCGGGCTGCGGAGGGCACCTCGCGGTGCCGACGGTCGCTGGTGCGCAGCTGCTCTACACAGGCCTGGCCTTTCTGCTCTCAAGTCGGTGCGGCACGCAGGGGCTCCCACGCACCGCAGTGTTCCGTGGCCGGGGCAACGGCCGTAGGACGGGTGCCGTTCGGGTCAGGTAGGGCACCTCATGAACCGCACGACCGGGCTTCGCTTCCCGGAAGGCGACGGGGACCACCGTGCGGCAGACGGCCGGCTCACCGCAAGTGCAGACGCTCTTTCCGATGTTACGAGAAGCGCGTGAAAAAACGCTGCGGGAACCCGTGCTGTGACCTGCCTTATTCTCTTTCTTCGCGGGGAGATTTTCGGTGAAAAAACTTCTGCGCCACAATCCTCCAGGTCGGGGCCCATATTTCTCAGGTGAAGCGGCGCCCCGGCTTTTTTCCAGGCAATGCAAAGAAGGTTGGAGCGGGTGCTTGAGAGCCCGCAGGCGGAGATCTTTTTGGGTCTGCTGCCTTCAGGGGTTCGCGCTTAACTGGCTCTTATTTCGCTCTTTATGGGGCACTCCCTGGAATGCTTGATTCCGGAAAGCTCTCCGTAAGGGTATGTGTTGCCTAACCCATGGCCAACGCCTTGACCTGCACTGATGGATGGGCAAGGGCGTGATCACTTGCGCGGCACGGTAGAGGAAGATCTCCCGGAAAAATGTCTAAAACCCCTGCGTGGCGAGGGGTGGGAATGCTGGAAAGGGCTCTCTGGGGGCACCGCATACAGATGCGGCTTGTCGGAAGGAGTAATGGCATGGGATTGTCTGATAGCGGGGCCTAGGCAGCCCCGTGCAGTTCGGACGGAAACGTTCGGGTCGAGATCACGTAGGGCACCAAATGAACGAAAGGCAACGGCAATGACCACCTACTCCTTCGCGATGCAGCCCGGCCCCTTCACGGGGCCGGGCTGCATCATCGACAACTCCACCAGGACGGCGTTCGGATTCCGCCGTACCCGCGGGCAGGCCCCCACTCGGACGGTTCCGGGCCCCCGGCACGGGAAGTTCCGTCTGCGCCGCGACACCACGGACGGCGATGCCCAGGGCACAGTCGTACCGGGGCGGGTGGCGCGCACCGCGAAGAACATCGGCATCGGCATCGCCGTGGCGAGCGGCTCGTTCGTCCTGGGAGCCGGCGCGACTCTCGGTCTCATCGAGGTCGGCTACGACAAGGACACCGCCGCCACGGTCACCGTCGCGGCCTCCGAGGTGGCCATCGCGGTCACCGTCGCGGTTGTCGAGCGCGCCGACCGCCGGCGCCGCTACCGCCAGGTCCGCGAGACGGCGCAGCCCACGGCGTCCGCGACCGGGTCCCTTTCCCTGCCCCTCCCGGCCCAGGCCGCCGACCAGCCCGCGGGCGCGAACTAGAAGGGCAGGCCGGGGGCGCGCCGGACGGCGCCCCCCCCGCCCCCCCCCCCGGTTCGGGGGGGACAACAAGGACAACAACAATACAGGAAGCAAA